>DATIMO010000114.1:0-7517 GCA_035475215.1 Acetobacteraceae bacterium
CAGCGGCGCTAGATATAATGCTCCGCCAGCGGCGCGAACCCGTTGAATCGCTGGCTCGCATACGTCGTCACATACGCACCGGTCGAAAGCACCTCCACCCGGTCACCGCATGCCAACTCCAGCGGCAACCGGTAGTTCGCCCGCTCGTACATGATGTCCGCGCCGTCGCAGGTCGGCCCGGCTATCGCCACCGGACCCATCCGGCCGCCATCATGCGGCGTCGTGATCCGATACCGGATCGATTCGCCCTCGGTCTCCGCCAGGCCGCCGAACCGCCCGATGTCCAGATACACCCAGCGCACCGCATCATCGCCGCGCCGGCTGACCAGCACCACCTCGGCGCTGACCACCCCGGCATCGCCCACAATGAAGCGCCCAGGCTCGATCACCATCTCCGGCAGAGCATTGCCGAAATGCTGCGTCATCGCACCCATGATCGTCTGGCCAAACTGGTCGATCTCCGGCACGTCCTCGCGGTACCGGGTCGGAAATCCACCGCCCAAATTCAGCATGCGCAGCTTCACGCCCGCCTCGGTCAGGTCGGTGAACAGCATCGCCACACGGCTGATCGCCACCTCATACGCCGCCGTCGTGGTCTGCTGGCTGCCGACATGGAACGACAACCCATACGGGTCCAGCCCCAGTTCGCCCGCCCGCAGCATCAGCGCCCGCGCGTGCTCCACCGTCGTGCCGAACTTGCGCGACAGCGGCCAATCCGCGCCATCGTTCTCTACCCGGACACGGCAATACACCCGCGCCCCAGGCGCGTGCTTCGCCAGCTTGTCCAGTTCCTCGGCCGAATCGAACGCGAACAGCGACACCCCGGCCGCATGCGCGCGACGGATCGCCGAGACCTTCTTGATCGTGTTGCCAAAGCTGATGGCCGAGGCGGACGCGCCCGCTGCCAGGCACGCCTCGATCTCCTCGATCCCGGCGGCATCGAATGAACTGTCGAGCTTGACCAGCCGCTGTAACACCGGCATCGCCGGGTTGGCTTTCACGGCGTAATAGATCTTCGCCAACGGCAGGACGCGCCGCAGCGCGCGGAAATTGTCTTCCACGCGGTCCACATCGAACACCAGACACGGTGTTGCCGGCTGACAAGCAGCCAGGAATCCGGCGATTTTCGGGGTCATCGCACCGGGCCTCCCTCGACAGGACGCCCGCCTGTGAACGGCGACGGGCGCAGTTGACGAAACGGTCGAACGAACCAGCGACCTAAGCGAGTTGCCAGAACGCTTGACGTCGTTGCGTAACCACAGAGGGCCAGAGGCACGTGCGTTGCTGCGTAGGGGCCGCACATAGGGGTCTCACCCCCTCCGCGCAAGCGAAAACCGGACCGTCCCGCGAAAAAACCCCTCCTCCCCCCAGATTGACCGTCGGATCGGCCACCGCGTGCCGGTATACCGGCTGATTGTGGCGACCAGCGTCGCCACAATCAGGCAGACGGCACCACGAAATCGAACCCGAGGCAGCAGCACAGTGGATATCCAGCCCGAGCATCCGCACGGGTTATCGCATCCGTACCCGCCGGCCGGCCGTCGCCATCGCCCCTGGCGTAAGTGGCGGCGAATACTGGTCACCACCGTGCAGGCGTTGATCTCCGATCGCGGCTCGATCGCGGCCGCCGGCTCCGCGTTCTACGCCACGCTGGCTTTGTTCCCAGCAATCACCACCCTGCTGTCGATTTATGGCCTGGTCTTCAATCTGTCGGATGTCGAGCCGCAGCTTCGCTACCTCAATGGCTTGCTGCCACCGCCTGCCTTCGCCCTGATTGCGGGCCGGGTCCACGACCTGACCACGCAGCCATCCAGCCAGCTCGGACTGCGTCTGCTGGTCGGTTCGCTCGTCACGTTCTGGAGCGCCGCGACCGGCACCAAATCGGTGCTCGCCGCCCTGAACGTCGCCTACAATGTAGAGGAGCAGCGCAGCTTCCTGCGTTTCCAGGCGGTGGCGCTCAGCATGACCCTCGCGGCCATGCTGGTCGCCGTATTCGGCATTGCCGTGCTCGTCTTCATTCCGGTCGTCATCGATTTCATCGGATTGGAGGCACATGCCAGTGCCCTTATCCACGGCATCGGTTTATGCATGCTGGTGTCGTTCGTGGCGCTGTCGATCGCCGTACTCTATCGGGTCGGTCCATCCCGCACCCACAACAGCGGTCGGCGAATCATTCTCGGCGCGACCGTCGCCACCGTCCTGTGGCTCTGCGTGTCCGCGCTGCTGACCTTCTACGTCGCCCATCTGGCAAGTTTTGGCGCCACCTATGGACCAATCGCCGCCGTCGTCGGCGTGATGCTGTGGTTCTATCTCACCGTCTATGCCGTGCTGCTCGGGGCCGAATTGAATGCCCAGCTCGAGGCCGACGATACTCCCGCCGCTCCAATTGCCCCTCCCGTTTAAGTTCCCTGAATGTTCTTGACTCCGGCCGCGCCCGGCTGCAAGCCTTACCCGAACGGAAGGGGAACACGGGCATGCGGGCGGATACCACGCCGGAACGGCAAAGCTCAAACCGGTCGATAGACGCCGCCGAACTGGCGGCCATCGAAGTTGCGGGAACGCCTGACCAGCAGCCGCAAGCCAACATGCCGCGCCTCGGCCGGCGCGGCCGCGGCGCCACCACGAATCCGCCGGTCCGGTTCGATGCCCGCGCAGCCAGCCCGTTCGATGACGGATGGGAAACCCTCACCGCCGAATTCGCCGACCTGCCGCCTTTGCCGACAACGCTGATCCGCGATGCGACACGCTCCGCCATCGCCTGGAACAGTTCCCCCGATATCGGCTTCGACCGGGCGGTGAACCCATATCGCGGCTGCGAACATGGTTGCATCTATTGCTATGCCCGGCCGACCCATGCCTATCTCGGCTACTCCCCCGGCCTCGACTTCGAAACCAAGCTGTTGTTCAAGCCAGAAATCGCGGAGCTGCTGGAAAAGGAATTGCGCAAGCCCGGCTATGTGCCACGGTCTCTGGCACTCGGTTCCAACACCGATCCATACCAGCCCGTGGAACGCACGCTGAAGCTCACCCGTGCCGTGCTGGGCGTGCTGGATCGTTACAACCACCCCGTTAGTATCGTGACAAAATCCGCCGGCGTGCTGCGCGATCTCGACATCCTGACCGCGATGGCCGCGCGCAAGCTGGCCCGCGTCTATGTGTCCGTTACCACGCTGGATGCCGCCCTGGCGCGACGCATGGAGCCGCGCGCCGCAACGCCCGCGCGCCGCCTCCAGGCAATCGCCGAGTTGTCCCGCGCCGGCGTGCCGGCCGGCGTGATGGTGGCGCCCATGATCCCCGGCCTGAACGATGCGGAGATGGAGCGCATCATGGAAGCCGCGGCACGCGCCGGGGCCCGCCATGCCGGCTACGTCCTGCTCCGCCTGCCGCACGAACTGCGCCAGATGTTCGAAGACTGGTTGCAGACGCATTTTCCCGATCGCGCCCGCCATGTGCTCAGCCTGATTCGCGAAACCCGCTCCGGCGCCTTGTCGGAGCCGCGCTTCCACCATCGCATGACCGGACACGGCGTGTACGCCGACCTGCTGCTGCGCCGCTTCGCCCGCGCGGCGCGCCAGTGGGGTCTGGACGAAGCACGCGAAGGTCTCGATTGTACGATTTTTGCCGTCCCGGGCGCACCGGCCAATGCTGCCGAACCGCAGCTTTCGCTGTTCTGATATCAACACCATGTTCACCAGGATCGCGAAGCAGACCGCTCCTTTGTGACCTTGGTGGTGAAAAAGTCGTTCAATGATCTGGGGCGCGCTTTGGGTCGTCCGGCATCTTCGCGCCAGCGTCTTCGGCCCGCCGCGGAAGCACGATCGGCTTGAAGTTTCCAGACCGCCCCTTGGCACGCACCTGTCGCAGGATGCTCAGGATGGCGGCCTTATCCCTGCTGACGACCGCATGATACAGAACTTCATTGATCCGCACCTGGGCTGCGGTGTAGCCAGGCGGGCCGGGGATGTGAAGATAGACCGGCAGGTCCGCCGCCACAGCCGCCGCCACCGACTCGGCCAACCCCTCCGCCTTCAGGGCCGCGCTGTTGAGCAGCGTGAACATCACTCCGAGATGCCTGGACCCGTTTTCCGATGAAACTTCGCCATGCAGCCGGATCAGCACACTGGACTTGTCTGGCCGAAGCGGCTCGCGCACCCATTTCAGGCGCCGCCAACCGCAAAAGAAGGTCCGGCAGGTGTGCGGTCGCGTCGGGTAAATGCCGCAACTGTTGTCACGCTGGGAATGCCGGCAGCGATGGCCCTGAAGCTTCTGCAGCTCCGCATCGTCGATCGTGAGCGCAACGCAGCAGACGTTGCATTCGCCGCAAGTCCGGCCTGCGACCAGATCGGGTTCCGCTGATGTGTCGCTGTCGAGCATCATCGTGTCCAGGCGGCCAGATAATCACGAGACTTCGGCCCGCCGTGGCAAGTCATACCGCGATCACCCGGACACCGCCATCGAATTCATCCATCTAGACAGCCGAGCCGTTTCAGCCGAACTGAACCGCAACCCCAGCTTGCTGCGTCGCCACAGAATATCCTCCGCCGAGCGCGCCCACTCCGTTCGACACAGCCAGTCCACCTCGCGCTCCGTCAGACCGGCACCAAAACCGCACCCGAGCGCCTCCCTGTCCCGCGCATCGCCCAGCATCTCGGCCGCGAGAGTCCCATAGCTGCGCACTAGCCGCGCCGCCATTCGTTCCGACAGGAAGGGATACCGGTCCCACAGTTCCGCCCGCAATCCCGGCGCTCCGTTCCACGAGAAATCACCCCCAGGCAGCGGCGCCCCGGCAGTCCAGGCACGCGGCAGACCAGGAAAGAACGGCGCCAGCCGCGTCATCGCCGCTTCGGCCAGGCGCCGAAATGTGGTGATCTTGCCGCCGAACACCGAGAGCAGCGGCGCGCCGCCGTCCGGTGCATCCAGCTCCAGCACGTAATCACGGGTGGCGTCCTGCGCCTTGCTCGACCCGTCGTCCTGTAACGGCCGCACGCCGGAGTAGCGCCACACGATCTCCGCACCGGCAATCGGCCGGCGCAGATACTCACTGACGGCGCCCAGCAGATACGCTTCCTCGCCCTCGGTGATCGCCACGTCCGCGGGATCGCCCGTATAATCCTCGTCGGTAGTGCCGATCAGGGTGAAATCATCTTCGTAGGGAATCGCGAAGCAGATGCGCCGGTCGGCGTTCTGGAACATATAGCAACGATCGTGCTGGAACAGCCGCCGCACGACGATGTGGCTGCCCTTCACCAGCCGAATCGGCGACTGCGCGACCTGCCCGATCACGTCTGTCAGCACATGCGAAACCCAGGGGCCGCCCGCGTTCACCAGCACCCTCGCCGCCACCTCGTGCACGGCGCCGCCGACCTGCAGCGTCAGTCGCCAATGCCGCTCCACACGTCGCGCCGCCACGCATCGCGTGCGAGTACAAATTTCCGCGCCCCGCCCCGCCGCATCCTTCGCGCACAGCACCACCAGCCGCGCATCATCCACCCAGCAATCGGAGTATTCGAACGCCCGCGTATAGCGTGGCTGCAGCGGCGCACCCACCGGGTCGCGACGCAGATCGACCGAGCGCGTCCCCGGCAGAATGCGCCGGCCACCCAGATGGTCGTACAGGAACAGCCCCAGGCGCAGCATCCACCACGGTCGCAATCCCGCATGATGCGGCAGCACGAACCGCAGCGGCCACGCGATATGCGGCGCCGATCGCAGCAGCACCTCGCGTTCCGCCAGCGCCTCTCGCACCAGGCGGAACTCGTACAACTCCAGATAGCGCAGCCCGCCATGGATCAGCTTGGTCGAAGCCGAGGACGTGCCGCTGGCCAGATCACCCTGCTCCACCAGAAGCACGTTCAGCCCACGCCCCGCTGCATCACGCGCAATGCCGCAGCCGTTCACGCCGCCGCCGATCACGGCAAGATCGAACACATCCCGCGTCATCGGATCTTGACAAGTCGGTCCAGCCGGAGTCGCTGGCGATCATCGGTCAGCCGCATGGCGGCCAGATAAACCACGGCGACCGCGGCCAGACCACTCCCACCGGCCAGCAGGAACATCAGCAGGATCTGGTATTTCGCCGCTTCCAGCGGATCCATCCCGGCCAGAATCTGTCCGGTCATGATGCCCGGCAGCGTTACCACCCCGGCCGCCGCCATCTGATTGATGATCGGCAGCAGCGCCCTGCGAACCGATATGCGGATCAGCCCCCGCATCGCCTCCCAGAAGGCCACGCCGAGCGCAAGCTGTGCTTCGATCGCAGCGCGCTCGCGCACCACCCCGCCCAGCAAGCCGTCCAGGCCCAGACTCGCCCCGTTCAACACGCTTCCCAGCACGATCCCCGCCAGCGGGATCGCGTAGCGCGGATCGTACCACGGCGTCGGCCGAATCGCCGTGGTCAGCGCCAGGATCGCGGTCAGGAAGGTCGCAAATGCAACCGCCGATGCGCCGACCGCCAGGTTGCCGAAGCGCGTCAGACGCTGTTCCGGCCGAGCCGCCACCTCGCGCGAGGCAATCAGCACCATCACGATCACCACGCCCAGCGTCGCCGCCGGCGAAGCCAGCGAAAATACCGCGCGCAGGATCAGCCCCACCGCCACAAGCTGCACCACCATGCGCGCCGCCGCCCAGGCAATCTGGCCATGCAGCCGCAGCCCCAGCCAGACGGACAGCCCCCCGTCCGCCACCAGCAGCACGGCGGCGATGCACAGATCCGGCCAGCGCAGCAGGATCGGCGTCACGCGGCAATCATCCGCCGCTCGGCGATGCGCAGATGCCGCGTGCCGATCCGCCGCGCCTGCTCCAGATTGTGCGTCACCATCAGCACCGCGGTACCACCGGCCAGCCGATCGGCCAGCAGCTCCTCGACCAGTGCGGTCGAGTCCTGGTCCAGCGCGCCGGTCGGTTCGTCCAGCAGCAGCACCGGGGGTTCCGCCGCCACGGCCCGGATCAGCGCCATGCGCAGCCGCTCGCCGGTAGAAAGCTGCTGCACTGGTGCCTCGAACAGATCGAGCGAAAGGTCCAGCAGCGGCGCCAGTTCGCGTGCCCGAGCCAGTGCCGCGCCCGGAAAATGCGCGTCGATACGGTCGTGCCACCACCCCGGTTCCGCCGCACAGTACATCACCTGCCGACGCCACTCCGGCGCAGCCCAGGTCCGTCGCTCACGCCCCTTCAGCGTGATTTGCCCTTCATTCGGATCGAGATCGGCGACCATGCGCAGGAACAGGCTCTTGCCGGCGCCGGACGGACCGGTAATGGCGATACACTCCGCAGCGTCCAGTTCGAGATCGAACGGGCCGGCAAGCCGGTTGCGCAATCCGCGAAGCTGTAGCAGCGCCACCGGACAACTAAGGACGTCAGGCCCCAGCCGCGAACTTCGCCAGCAGCCTTGCATGGGACCGAATGCCCCGATGAAAGCACCGCTGCTCGAACTTCTCGTTCGGGCTGTGCACCTGGTCGTCATCCAGCCCGAACCCCATCAGCAGGCTGTCAATCCCCAGAACACGTTTTAGCGACGAAAC
>DATIMO010000115.1:0-1920 GCA_035475215.1 Acetobacteraceae bacterium
GGCTGGTACGGCAGCTTCCAGCAGGCATCGATCGCGCTAAGCCTGGTTCTGGCGTCCGGCACCGGCGCGCTGTTCACCAGCATCATGAGCCCCGAGGCGCTGGCCGCCTGGGGCTGGCGAATTCCGTTCCTGCTGGGGATCATACTGGCGCTGGTTGGTTTCTATCTGCGCGCCCATGTCGATGAAACGCCGGCCTATCGCGCCGTCGAAACGGCGCCCGCGGTGGTGACCGAAAGCGGGTTCTGGCTCGGCGTGCGCGCATTCGGTTTTACCATCCACTGGACCGTCGCGTTTTATATCCTGCTGTCCTACATGCCGACCTTCACCCGATTGCACGCTGGGTTTTCTTCAGCGCAGGCGCTGTGGTCGAACACCATCGGCGTGATCGTATTGATGGTTCTGATCCCGCTGTTCGGCGCGGTGTCCGACCGGGTCGGGCGCAAGCCGCTGCTGCTGCTGTCGTGTGCTGCCTTCGTGGTGCTGCCGGTGCCGCTGTTCAGCGTGCTGCTGGGCAAGCCGGCGTTCGGCACACTGGTGCTGATCCAGGCGGTGTTCGCTGCCTGCATCTCGTTGTTTTCCGGTGCCGGTCCGGCGGCGATCGCGGAGATGTTCCAGACGATGGGACGATCGACGTGGATGACACCGGCCTATGCGCTGGCGGTCGCGATCTTCGGCGGGTTCGCGCCGTTCATCGCGACATGGCTGATCGGGGCGACCGGATCACCGATTTCTCCGTCGTGGTATGTGATCGTGGCGGCGGCGATCAGCTTCGTGGTGATCTGGCGGATGCCGGAGACGGCGCACAGGCAATTGGGGTGATCACGCCTCTGCTGGCGAAACTTTGAGCATGCGCCCGTAGTGGCAGGCCCTATGTTCGCGCCGAAATCAGAGGGGGAACCGACCCGTGACGATCATCTGGACCATTATTATCGGCGCCATCGCCGGTTTTATCGCACGGTGGCTATCACCGGCGCCGAACAACCCGCAGGGCTTCATCCTGACGACGCTACTGGGGATCATCGGTGGACTCGTCGCGACCTTTATCGGTCGCGCGTTGCACTGGTATCGGCCCGATCAGGGTGCGGGACTGATCGCTTCGGTGATCGGATCGGTCATCGTGCTGGCGGTCTGGCATATGATGACGCGGAGCAGGTATTCGAGTTGAGGTGGACAACACGCTCTCGCTCCACTTGCGGTGCCCGTTTCCTCGGCGTTGTATCCGCCGCTCTGCCAGAAGGAGACGACGGTGATCAAATTCTACTACAGCCTTGCGCCAAATCCGATGAAGGTGGCGCTGTTCCTTGAGGAAGCGGGGCTGAGCTACGACCCCGTACCCGTCGATACCCGCAAGGGCGAACAGTTCAGCGCGGAATTCACCGCGCTCAATCCGAACAACAAGCTGCCGTGCATCGTCGATGACGGCGTGACGGTGTTCGACAGCAACGCGATCCTGCTCTACCTCGGCGAGAAGACCGGGAAATTCATGCCGGCAAACACGCCAAAGGCGCGTGCGGAACTGCTGTCCTGGATGATGTTCATCGCCTCGGGTGTTGGGCCGTATTCTGGCCAAGCGGTGCATTTCACGCGGTTCGCGCCGGAGCCCAAGGATTATGCCGTCACCCGCTACGTGTTCGAGGCGAAGCGGCACTACGGCATTGTCGACGCCCGGCTGGCGCAGAACAAATACATGCTCGGCGATACCTATACGGTCGTCGACATGGCGTTGTGGGGTTGGGCGCGGCTGGTGCCATTCGTGCTCGGCGAGGAAGCGCTGAAAGAATGGCCCAATCTGAAGCGGTTGCTCGACATGATCGATGCTCGGCCGGCAGCAGTGCGGGCGCTGGCGATCAAGGACCGGCACAGTTTCAAGACCGAATTCGACGAGGAAGCCAAGCGGCATATGTTCCGCCACACGGTGCA
>DATIMO010000116.1:0-4071 GCA_035475215.1 Acetobacteraceae bacterium
CATGGCGGCGATGATGGGCGGGGAAGGATGGTCCGTCCAGCATCGTGACGTGACTTATTTTGCCGCTCGTTTACCGCTGGCGAGCGTGGTCTCCAGCTCTATTTCTATCGGCCCGCCGGTGTCGCCCACGTCGCGTCGGACTGCTTCACGCACGACCCGCTGCGCCTCTGGTGGAAGTTCTGTGTATTCCTGGCCCGAATGGCCGGCGCCATGCTCAATGCTGGTGAAATAGGCGTCGAATGAGGGAAACTCGAAGCGTCGGATCTCAACCACCGTTTGCACATCCTCGAAGCCCGCCGCCTCCAGCAGGGCACGCAAGTTTTGCTCGCTGCCATTGAATAGAGCCGGACCGGATCGGCTTCGTTTACCTGGAGCGTGCTGCTCGATGATGGTCAGGACGCGGTTGTAGAGCGTCCGGGACGGCCGCGCCGACACTGTAACGGCAGCATGACCGCCGGCGCACAGCACGCGCAAGAACTCTTTCAGCCCGCGGGCGGGATCCGGGAAATACATCAGGCCCATGTTGCAGATCACACGGTCAAAGCTTTCGGCCCGAAATGTGAGCGCCTGGCCGTCCTCGATCTCAAAGGTTACATTCGTCAGTGAACCGAGTCGCTCGCGCGCCTTCTCCAGCATTGCCGGCGAGATATCGGCGGCAACGACGTGGCCGGAGGGGCCGACAACGCAGACCGCGGCGGCAGCCGCGAACCCAGTGCCGCAGGCGATGTCCAGCACGTGCTGGCCCGTCGAGAGTCGCGCGGCCCGCAGCAGAGCCGGAACCAACTCGCCGGTCGCGCGTACCATCAGTTGGTCGTAACCGGCCGCGGCGGCGGCACGGAACTGAAGCTCGTTCATTGCCAAGATCGTCCTCTCTGATCAGCCGATGAGTCGTTTCCCGATCGATTATTTCCATCCGCTGGCGAACCTGATCGGCACGGCCACCTCGACGGGACCATCGCCGTCGCCGATTTCCCGTCGCACCTGCTCCCGCACTGAATGGCGCACCTCGTCAGGTAGAGCAGTATATTCCTGGCCGGTGTTGCCCGCTCCCCGCTCGATATCGGCGAAATACCCAGTGAATGACGGCAGTGTGTAACGCAGGATTTCCGTGAAGGCTTCAATGTTCTTGAACCCAGCACCTTCGAACAGTGCATCGAGTCGTTGATCGCGTCCAAAGAAAAAGAGTTCTTGAATCTCCGCCGCCCTCGACGGAACGCGCCGTGCGATTGCGCCGAGGACGCCGCCAACCAGTGTGCGCCCAGGCGTAAGGCTGAAGTCAGCGGGGCCGGCGTAGACGGAAACCGCGGCGCGGCCACCACGGCGGAGCGCGCGATGGAACTCCGATAGACCTCGCGCCGGCGCCGGGAAATACATCAACCCCATGTTGCAGATCACGACGTCGAAACTTTCGTCCGGAAACGTCAGGAATTGGCCATCTTCGCGCGCGCATGAAGCGTTTGACAGTCCGCTCAGCCGCTCATGCGCCAGCTCCAGCATCGCCGGAGAGATGTCGGTTGCAACAACGTGGCCGCTCGGTCCGACAATTGCCGCGGCAGCTTCGGCGGCGAGTCCGGTACCGGACGCGATGTCGACCACCCTCTGGCCAGAGGCAAGTCGTGCGGCCCGCAGAAGACTCGGTATGAGGCGCCGGGTCCAATGTCCCACGGCCTGATCGTATCCCGCTGCGGCCGTGGTCCGAAACTGGAGGTCGCTCATGACACGCTCCACTGGACCAAATGTTTGGTGTATGCCTGACGGGAACACGAACAGCTTGCCCCTCGTGATCGAACCCAAGCACGTTAGCTTCTCAAATTCATTTGCTCCTTGTCAAATACTTCGTGAGTATCGGCCATGGTTCCTTTTCCTACCCGGTTTGTTTCGCAGCGCCTGATCCTTCGTCCGATCGCAGCGACGGATGCCGATGATGCGTTCCGTGAATATGCCGCCGACAAGCTGGTGACGCGGTATCTGACCTGGACACCCTGATACCGATGCGCGCGGTTGCGCCGCGTTTCTCGCCGCTCACACGGCGCGCCACGCGGCCGGGGAACTCGGCGCCTACGCGATCACGCGCCGCGATGATGCACACCCGATCGGCGCTTTCGATCTGCGTCCCGACGCCGCGCACCGGCTGAATTTCGGCTACGTGTTGGGACGGGCGCACTGGCGCCAGGGCTACATGACCGAGGCGCTGACCGCGGTGGTGACCTGGGCGCTGGCGCAACCGGATATCTGGCGCATCTGGGCGGTGACCGACGTGGACAACACCGCCTCCACCCGCGTCATGGAGAAAGCCGGCCTCACCCGCGAGGGCGTGCTGCGGCGCTGGATCGTGCATCCCAACCTCTCGACAGACCCGCGCGACTGTTTCTGCTATGCACGCATTCGATGACGCAGCAGGAGGCAGGGACGTGGCGGGCACATACAGGATCGCGGTGGTTCCAGGGGACGGCATCGGCAAGGAAACCGTGCCGGAATCGATCAAGGTGCTGGATGCAGCGGCGCGGCGTTTCGGATTTGCGCTGAATTACGCCCACTACGACTGGTCCTGCGAGACCTACAAGAAGACCGGCGCAATGATGCCGCCCGACGGGATGCAGCGGCTGGCCGAATCAGATTCCATCCTGCTCGGCGCGGTGGGATGGCCAGACGTGCCAGACCACATCTCGCTCTGGGGGTTGCTGATCCCGATCCGGCGCGGGTTCGATCAGTACGTGAACCTGCGGCCATGCAAGCTGATGCCGGGCGTGCGCACGCCCCTGGCCGGGCGCACCGAGGCGGATATCGATTTCTACGTGGTGCGCGAGAATACCGAGGGCGAATACTCCTCGGTCGGCGGACGCATGTTCCAGGGCACCGAACGCGAATTCGTGTCGCAGCAGAGCGTGTTCAGCCGCAAGGGCGTCGATCGCGTACTGCGGTTCGCGTTCGAACTGGCGCAGAGCCGGCCGAAGAAGCACCTGACTTCCGCCACCAAGTCGAACGGTATCACCTTCACGATGCCCTACTGGGATGAGCGGTTCGCGGCGATTGGCAAGGCGTATCCAGAGATTCGCACCGATCAGTATCACATCGATATCCTGTGCGCGCATTTTGTGCAGCACCCGGACTGGTTCGACGTGGTGGTGGGGTCGAACCTGTTCGGCGACATATTGAGCGATCTGGGACCCGCGGTGGCCGGCTCGATCGGCATCGCGCCATCGGCAAACATCAATCCGGAGCGGGCGTTTCCGTCGATGTTCGAGCCGGTGCACGGATCGGCACCCGACATTGCAGGGCGTTTCATATGCAACCCGATCGGCCAGATCTGGTCGGCGGGAATGATGCTGGATCATCTGGGGGAAAAGGCTGCCGGCGCGGCGATCGTCGGCGCAATCGAGACGCTGCTGCACGAAGCCGGGCCACGCACGCGCGATATGGGCGGCCAGGCGGGCACCGGAGAGGTCGGGGACGCGCTGGCGAAGCTGGTTGCCAAGGGATGATACGGGGGATGAAATGGCTGCGCTGTGCCGCGATTGCCTGGCGGTGGTACATCCACGAAGCGAACCGGGTGATAGTTGCGATCTCTGCGGCGGACGGATCGTGGCGCATCCGGAGCTGTTCCGGCTGAACATTGCGCATATCGATTGCGATGCGTTCTACGCCAGCGTAGAAAAACGCGACCGGCCCGATCTCGCCGACAAGCCGGTGATCGTGGGCGGCGGCGTGCGCGGCGTGGTGACGGCGGCCTGCTATGTGGCGCGGCGCTATGGCGTGCACAGCGCAATGCCGATGTTCAAGGCGCTGAAAGCCTGTCCGGATGCGGTGGTGATACGACCGGATTTCGCGAAATATGTCGCCGTGGGCCGCGAGGTTCGCGCGCGGATGGAGCGGCTGACGCCCCTGGTGCAGCCGCTGTCGATCGATGAGGCGGTCCTGGACCTGACCGGAACCGAGGCGGTGCATGGCGGACCCCCGGCAATGGTCCTGGCGCGTTTCGCGCAAACAGTGGAGCGAAATCTGGGCATCACGGTGTCGGTCGGGCTTGCCGACAACCGGCTGCTGGCGAAGATCGCCGCCGGACGCAACAAG
>DATIMO010000117.1:0-3435 GCA_035475215.1 Acetobacteraceae bacterium
CCACCCTTGCCGCCGTAGCGGCCGATGCGCCCGGCGATAACGCCAACGCGGGCAGCGCGACCAACGGGATCATCCAGACACGCATCGACGTTTGTCTCCGGTTGCTTGCGGTCATAGGCCCGAAAGCCCCTGATCCACCCCGGCACCCAACCGGTCAACGATCTCATCGATTTCCGCGGCGCTCACGATATAAGGCGGCGCCACAATCACATGATCGCCCTGCCGTCCGTCGATCGTCCCGCCCATCGGATAGGTCGCCACGCCCTGCGCGACCGCGGCCTGCTTCACCCGCTCGTTCACCTTCAGCGTCGGATCGAAAACCTGTTTGCTGCCGCGATCCCGCACGAACTCGATCGCCCAGAACAGCCCACGCCCGCGAATATCGCCGACATGGCGATGATTGCCGAAACGCTCGATCAGCGCGGACTCCAGCCGCCGACCCATCTCCTGAACATTCGCCAGCAGCCTGTCCTCGCGGATGATCCGCTGCACCTCTACCGCGCCGGCACAGGCAACGGGGTGCGCCTGATACGTATGCCCATGCATGAAACCGCCCGATCCGGCACGGATTGCTTCAACGATCTTCCCGCCGATCAGAATGCCGCCGATCGGTTGATATCCGGCGCCAAGCCCCTTCGCCACAACCTGCACATCGGGGGAAACGCCCTCCTGCTCCCAGGCATGCATCGTTCCGGTGCGGCCCATGCCGCACATCACCTCATCGAGAATCAGCAGCGCACCGTGGCGGTTGCAGATCTCCCGCACGCGCCCGAAATAACCCGGCAACGCCGTGGCGCAGCCGGTCGTGGCGCCGACCACGGTCTCCGCCACGAAGGCGATCACCGTATCCGGCCCTAGTTTCTGGAACTCCGCCTCCAGTTCATCGGCCAGCCGGTCCACATACTGCGACTCGCTTTCGTCGTCGTGCTTGAAACGATAGGCGAAACAAGGCGAGACCAGACTGAACGCATCGCTCAGCAGCGGCTCATACAGGGCCCGGCGCATCATGTTGCCGCCGGCGGCCAGCGCCCCCAGCGTGTTGCCGTGATAGCCCTGCCGCCGGGCGATGAACCGCGTGCGCTGCTTCTGCCCGATCTCCACGAAATATTGCCGCGCGATCTTCAGTGCCGCCTCGGTGCCCTCCGATCCGGATGAGCAGAAATACGCGTGTGTCAGCCCGCCCGGCGAGCCTTCCAGGATCATGTCCGCAAGCTGTTCGGCCGGCGCGCTGATGAACGAACCCGTATGCGCATAGGCCATCTTCGCGGCCTGTCGCCCGATCGCGTCGGCGATCCGGCGGTTCCCGTGCCCCAGGCACGCCACCGCCGCGCCGCCGGACGCATCGATGATTTCCCGCCCATCGGCCAGCCGCAGACGAATGCCTTCGCCGCCAACGGCCATCGGCGGAACCGCGCCGGACCGGTGCAGGACCCGGCTCACGTCACCACCTCCTCGGGCGCGGGCGTCAGGTGTCGCACCCGCGGCAGCACTTCCTCCGCCAGCAATCGAAGCGAGTTGCGCCACGCTTCCGGCTTTTCGGCATAGTCGAAACCAAACACCAGCAGTCCGCCGAAGCCGCCAACTTCGCGATGCATCGCTTCCAGTTTCTCCGCCACCGTCGCCGGCGATCCGATCAGCCAGTTGTGTCGCGCGCAGTATTCCGGCGTCACATCGCTGTCCGGCACGTCCGGATCGTGCTTCAGAAATTCAAGGAACCCGAAATTGCCGAGCAGTTGCAGGAAATATTCCCGCATCATGCGACCCATCATGCCGCCGACAGACAGCCGCCATGCCTCCTCGTCCGTGTCAGCCACGAACACCTCGCGCACCAGCCGCCAGTCCGACCTGTGCGGCGTTTTCCCGGTGCGTCGTGCGCCTTCCTGCACCGCCTCCCAATGGCTGGCGATATAACCCGCATTCAGGTTCAGGCTGAGCGGCAGGAATCCCTTTTCCCCGGCGATTTTCAGCGTGTCCGAGTTCTTCGAAAATCCAGCCACGCCGATCGGTGGATGCGGGCGTTGCAGCGGCCTGATATGCGGATACAGGAAGCCCATGGACGGCTCCGGTTTGGAAACCTTCCAGAACTTGCCCTGATAATCGAAATGCTCTTCCGCGCTCCAGAGCCGCAGGATGATATCCAGTGCCTCGCGCGTCATTTCGCGATTGACACCAGACGTTCCATCGACCTGGAACATCGCCCAGTCGCTCGGCAGCCCCGATGCGGCAACGCCGAAATTCAACCGCCCGCCGGACAGATGATCGAGCATCGCCACGCGGTTCGCCAGTTCCGCCGGATGATGATACGGCAGCAGGAAACCACCCGGACCGATGCGCAGCCGCGTGGTTTCCCGCAGCGCCTGCGCGATCAGCAGGTCGGGCGCCGGATGTGGTTCCCAGATCGCGGTGTGGTGCTCGCCGATCCAGGCTTCCTTGTAGCCGAGTTCATCCAGCCAGCGCAGCGTGGCCAGATCCCAGTCATGGCCATCCTTCAGGCTTCGCTCGGGTGGATGCGACGGCATGGCGAAATACCCGAGTTCCATGAAGATTCTCCTTGAACCGACCCATCAGCCCACCACCCCAGGCTATACCAGTCGCGCCCCCGTTCAAGCCACCATGTCGCCCAGCCGACCCTTGCCGTTGCAGCCACCGCGCCCAAGTCTGGCCCGCTGACCGCCAAAACGGGAGAAACCACCATGGCGAACCCTTTCGTGCATGTTGAGCTGAACACCACGGACCTTGGGAAAGCAAAATCGTTCTACACGGCACTGTTCGACTGGAAGCTGAAGGACATGCCGATGGGTGATTCCATGACCTACACCATGATCGAGGTCGGCGAGGGTACTGGTGGCGGCATGATGAAACACCCGATGCCGGGCGCGCCATCAGCATGGCTGGCCTATGTGCTGGTGGGCGATATCCGGACAGCGACCGAAAAGGCGCGCTCACTCGGCGCTCAGATCATCCGCGAACCGATGGAGGTGCCGGACGCTGGTTGGCTCTCCATCATCATCGACCCCACCGGCGCCGCACTCGGCATGTGGCAACCCAAATAACCGCTTCACTCACCCCCTTGCGGGCTTGAGCTTTGCTGTAACTTCACGAGCGACGGGGGAAAGCCCGTCGGAAACCTGGTTCAGTGATCTCGACGCAGCGGCAGCGGCGAAGGTATCGGTCGCTTTGGGGCGGCAGCATCCGGCCCCCAAGGGCACGCCTAAATGCACGGTGCCGGTGAAAGTGGACCGCGGCTCTTTGGGGTAAAGTCTTTAGGAAAATCAGGTGGTTATTTGGCTAGAGGACTCTTGTTGAAATCTTAGAGTCTGACTCGAATCGCTGGAACAACGCTCGAGTAGAGGATCAGGTCCTGGCCAGCCGGCGGGACATCAGCTTGACGCTGGCGATGTAAAGCCATGTCGCGGCGCTTTCCACGGTCGCCTC
>DATIMO010000118.1:0-4820 GCA_035475215.1 Acetobacteraceae bacterium
GTGCCGCGATCGCCGCCAGGATCACCAGCAGAATCACCATGCCAGCAACACCGGCGACTCGTTTCTGTCGGAACCTTCGCCAGAACTCCGATACCGGCGATCGGACACCAGCAGATGTTGCAACCGCAACGCTCATCGCAGGTGGTGCCGTAGGTCATGGCCGGCGAAGGCCGGCCATCCACGCCTTCGTGGCGCCACAGGAAGTCGTGGATGTCCAGGACGAGCCCGGGCACGGCGGATCATACCGTCGCGAACGAAATCCAGAGCGTGCATCACCCCAATCATCGCAACCGTATCTCCGGGTTCACCAACCCGTACAGCAAATCGACGATCAGATTGATCAGCATGAACTCGAACGAGAACAGCAGAATCTCTGCCTGAATTACCGGGTAATCGCGATACGTCACGGAATCCACCAACAGCCGCCCCAGCCCCGGCCAGGCGAACACCGTCTCCACCACGATCGCGCCGCCCAACAGAAATCCGAACTGCAGGCCAGTCAGCGTAATCACCGGGATCAGTGCGTTGCGCAACGTGTGCTTCCACACCACACCGCGCTCGGGCACGCCCTTGGCGCGTGCCGTCCGCACGTAATCCTCACCGGTGATCTCAACAAAAGCCGAGCGCGTGAACCGCGCCATCACCGCCGCCACGCCGATGCCCAACGTGAAAGCCGGCAGCGGAAAGTGCTGCCACCCGCCATACCCGCCGGTCGGAAACCAGCCCAGCCGCACCGAAAACAGATCGATCAGCAGCAGCCCTAGCCAGAACCCAGGAAACGACAGTCCCGAAATCGCCACGACCATCGCCGACTGATCCTGCCATCGTCCCCGCTTGACTCCCGACAGGACGCCAATCCCCACCCCGGCAATCACCGCCCAGAGCATGGCGAAAACCGTCAGCCATAACGTCGGCATGAACCGCTCGCCGATCAGTTCCGAAACCGGCTGGTGCGTCTTGATAGATCGACCAAGATGCAACTGCACGGTTTGACCGATATATCGCAGATACTGCATCACCAGCGGGCGATCGAGCCCCATATCCGCCCGCACCGCCGCGATATCCTGCGGCGTTGCATCGGGTCCGGCGACCAGTCGGGCCGGGTCGCCGGGCAGCAGATGGACGAACAGAAACACCAGGATCGTGACGGCCAGCAGGACCGGAATGGTTCCCGCCAGCCGTCGGATCAGGTAGTCCAGCACAGGCTCAGTTCAGTGTTGCGTCCGGTTCCAAAGAGAATTGCTGGTCCGGCCGCATATACGCCCCGGTCAGCCGCTTCGAATACGCCGCAAGATTATGCTCCACGGCCAGAATGATCCACGGCACATCCTTCCAAGCCTGCGCCTGCACCTTCGCATAGGCACCAGCACGGATCTTCGGATCCGTCGTGCTCAACCCCTCCTCGATCGCCGCATCCGTAACCGGATCGCTGTACCACGCCAGATTGGAAAGCACCGGCGGCCAGGATTTCGTATAGAGGATCGGCCGCGACCCCCAGTCGGCATCCCCGGTCGAGGATGACCACGCCGCATACAACGCCGTGATGGTCGCATCCTCCGGCTTCGGTACATTGAACTCCTTCGCCGTCAGCACCCCGGCTTCCAGCGGCTCCACCTTCACGCGCACGCCCACCGCCGCCAATTGCTGCTGAATAAACTGCATGCCGCGCTGCGCCAGAGTGTTCACCGGACCAGTCAGCGTCATGTCGAAGCCGTTGGGATATCCGGCCTCTGCCAGCAGCGCCTTCGCCTTGGCCGGGTCATACGGCCAGCTCCCCTGCTTGACGTAAAACGCCAATCCCGGCGGCATCGTTGATTCCAGCGGGTCGGCATAGCCGCTGAACACCACCTTGATGAACGCCTGCTTGTCGATCGCGTAGTTCAGTGCCTCCCGCACGCGGATATCGCTGTACGGCTTCCGCAGATTGTTCAGTGACACAAAGCGCTGCAGGATCGACGGTTCATTGAACACCTTGATGTTCGCACTGTTCTCCACAACCTTGATCATCTCCGGCGGCACCGGATAGATGAACTGCGCCTCCCCGGCCTGGAGCATGGCAATCCGGGCGCCATTCTCGGGCGCGCCGCGATAGGTGAGCGTGTCGATCTTCGGCAGCCCCGGCTTCCAGTAATGCTCGTTCTTCTTCATCTTCAGCGTGTCGGCGCTCCAGCTCACGAACTGATACGGCCCGGTGCCGGAGGGATGCCGAGTGACTTCCTTGCCGTACTCCTGCACCGATTTCGGGCTCACGATCAGCGCCCCCGGATGCGCGATATCATTCACGAACGCGCCGAACGGATATTTCAGCACCACCTTCACGGTGTAATCATCGACCACATCCGTGTGGGCGATCATCACATACAGGCTCTGCCGCTTCAGATGATTGACCGGGTCGCCCGCGCGGTCGAAGCTGGCCTTCACCGCCGCCGCATTGAACGGCGTGCCGTCATGAAACGTCACACCCTTGCGCAGATGGAAGACGAACTCGGTGGCTGTCTCGTTCGCATCGTAGCTTTCGGCCAGCGTCGGTACCAGCTTCATGTTCCGGTCGAGGCTGTACAGCCCCTCGAACATCAGCCGCACGGCGGATTGTGATATGTTGTCGTTCAGGTCCGCCGGATCCAGACCGGTCAGATTATCCGGCACTCCAACAACCAGATCGCCGGCGGCACGCGCCGATACAGCCGCGGCGCTCAGCATCGCGGCCAGCAACAGCCGAGAGAACAGTCGGGGCACGATTGGTTCCTCCCTTGTCTTAGTAAAGACCTCCCACCCGGTGGCGGGCGACGTAGTGATCCGCACCCACCTGCACGAGCGGCTCAACGATGGGCGGGTCTTCCGGCCGACGCAATGGGCTTGGCACTTCGCTGTCGTCGAGCGCGACGGAGCGGTCGCGCCGCTTCGGATCGGGCACCGGAACCGCGGCCAGCAGTCGCCGCGTATAGGCGTGCTGCGGATCGCCGAGCACTGCCGCCCGCGGCCCGATCTCTACGATCTGTCCAAGATACATCACCGCGACCCGATGCGCGACGCGCTCCACCACGGCCATATCGTGCGAAATGAACAGATATGATACACCCAGCCGCGCTTGCAGTTCCATCAGCAGGTTCACCACCTGGGCGCGGATCGAGACGTCCAGCGCCGCCACCGCTTCGTCGGCGATGATGAGCCGAGGCTCGCTGGCCAGGGCGCGGGCGATGCACACCCGCTGGCGCTGCCCACCGGACAGTTCATGCGGATAACGCCGCGAGAATTCCTCCGGCAGTCCGACCAGACGCAGCAACTCGCCCACGCGCCGGACCACGGCGTCACCGCTGCCAAGCCGATGCGTTCGGATCGGTTCGGCGATCGAAAACCCCACGGTCAGCCGGGGATCGAGCGAGGCGAACGGGTCCTGAAACACGTATTGCACGGCACGGCGCAGCAGCGCCTCTCCGGTACCATTTAGTTTCGTTACATCCTTGCCGTCCAGCCGAATGCAGCCGGACTCCGGTTGCTCCAGGCGGATGATGCTGCGTCCGGTGGTTGATTTGCCGCACCCGGACTCGCCCACCAGGCCGAGTGTTTCACCCGGCCGGATCGCAAAACTGACCTGCTCCACCGCATGGACCCGCCCGATGCACCGGCCCAGCAGCCCGTGCCGGACATCGAAGCGCGTCACCAGCTTCTGCACCTCCAGCGCCGGCGGGGCCTCGGTGCACACCGTGTCCTGCGGGTGGGCGTCGCCACGGGCATCCGGGAAAGGCCGCGGCAGCGGCTGATCTGCCAGCGCGCCAAGCACCGGTACTGCCGACAGCAACATCCGCGTATAGGGTTCGCGAGGCGCCTCGAATAACGGAACCGCAGCGGCTTCCTCGATCTTCTCCCCGGCGCGCATCACCACCACACGATCGGCGATCTCGGCCACCACGCCCATGTCGTGCGTGATGAACAGCAGCGCCATGCCGAACTCGGCCTGTAGGCTCCGCATCAGGCGCAGCACCTGCGCCTGCACGGTCACGTCCAGCGCCGTGGTCGGTTCATCCGCAATCAGCAAAGCGGGACGGCATGACAGCGCCATGGCGATCATTACCCGCTGCCGCATCCCGCCTGAAAGCTGGAACGGATAGCGCTCCAGCTGTCGTTCCGCGTCCGGGATGCGCACGCGCTCCAGCATGCGCCGCGCCTCCTGACGACCTGCCGCCTGCCCGCGGCCCTGGTGCAGCATGATCGCCTCGGCAATCTGGTCGCCGATGCGCAGCACCGGGTTGAGGCAGGTCATCGGCTCCTGAAATACCATCGCCAGTTCCGGCCCGCGCAGCCGGCGCATGCTCTCCGCCGTCTCCCGCGCCAAGTCCTTCACGGCGCCTGAACGCGTGCAAAAACGGATACTGCCTTCGTCGATACGTCCCCCGGTGTGATCGATCAGGCGCGTGATCGCCAGGGCCGTGACCGACTTGCCGGATCCGGACTCGCCCACCAGCGCCACCGTCTCCCCTGGTGCGAGACACAAATCGAGCCCGCGCACCACGGCATTCCGCGCGACCCCGTCCGCAAAGCTGACGGTGAGCCCGGAAACTTCAAGCAGCGGGCCGGTACTGGCGGGTTCGTTTCGGGACACGCGCTGGACCGTGGCGGATGCAAGCATCGTCTATAGGCCGGCAGTTCGTTTGAAGGAAGTGAAACGCCTTCACCCACGCCGGAACGTGGGTGGCGACATCTGCTCTGCGGTCCGCCGCCCCCAGTCCCGGTTCGGCACATCCGCGATCACCCGTTTCTGCGCCTCCTCCAGCGCCGCCGCCGAGGCCAGATAATCCATCGTCAGCACCCGTCCGTTCTCC
>DATIMO010000119.1:0-4086 GCA_035475215.1 Acetobacteraceae bacterium
AGCACCGTGTCGTCGGTGATACCGGACGCCGCCGACAAGGCATCCCTGCTTGCTTTGGCTTGCTGATTCTCCCGGAGGCGGCGCAGGAGCATCTGGTTCTGCTTGGCGAAGAACGCCTCCTCCAGCGCGGCTCTGCGGTCGCCGAGGAACTCGTCACTCATTATGGCCTCCGAAGCAAGATCAGATGAACATGGTCCCACGGCGCCGGATTCCGAGATGGCTCCCCAGGGCGGCGGTTCCTGGAAACGAAACGATTTGGGGTGCTGGGCAGGTTCATTTTAGCGGAGGGCCAGACCCTCACCCAGTTCGCGTCGCGAACCGACCTCTCCTGCCGAACGGGAGAGGTCGGAAATTTGCCGCGATCACGATTGAAAGAACACTGCCGTGAGCACCGCGAACACGGGTAACAGCAACAGAGCTGCCATTCCCATGAACCCGAAGAACCCCGGCATGCGCACGCCGCGATGCGCAGCGATGGCGCGCACCATCATGTTGGGGGCGTTGCCGATATAAGTGAGTGCGCCAAAGAACACCGCGCCGGCGGAGATCGCCTCCAGCTCCAGGCTGCGCACCGTGTTCAGCGAGTCCGGATGAATCCCGGCCATCTCGAAGAACACCAGGTAGGTCGGCGCGTTGTCCAGGAATGCTGAGATTCCCCCCGTCAGCCAGAAATACGCCACCGGCAGCGGAGTCCCGTGCGCATCCGTGGTCAGCCGCAATACCGGGGCAAAGGGTCCGGCTTCCCCCGCCTGCAGCATGTGCAGCACCGGCTCGATGGTGATGAAGATCGCCACGAACAGCAGGGCTACCTCGATCATTGGGTGCCATACGAAATCGTTCCCCTGGTGGATCGCGCGCGGGGTCAAGGCGGCGGACAGCGCGGATACCACGACGAACACCCCGATACTCGCCAGCCGACCAACCCCGATTACCTGTCCGGCGATGCTCACGGTCCCGAGTTCCGCCGCTCCCAGCACCAGCACGGTCGCCCCAATCAGCAGCACCAGTGCGGCATTGCCCCAGCCCCTGATATGCAGCTTTTCGCGGGGCGGCGGCGCCGGTTCCGTCCGCGCCAGGGCGTAATCCAGTATCCAGAACCCGACCAGCAACAGCCCGGCCGCCACGGCCAGCGGCAGCCCGAGATGCGTTGCCGGCCAGAAGAACGGCACACCACGCAGATAGCCGAGATAGAGCGGCGGATCGCCAAGCGGTGACATCGCCCCGCCGGCATTGGCCACGAGCACGATGAAGAATAGCGCGAGATGCATCTTTCGCTCGCGGTGGGCGTTGGCACGCAGCAATGGGTGGATCAGCACCATGGCCGCTCCGGTCGTGCCCATCACGCCGGCCAGCGCGGTGCCGATGGCGAGCAGGGCGGTGTTGCCGGTTGGGGTGCCGGACAACCCACCCCGAACCAGCACGCCGCCGCCGGCTGTGAACAGGGCAAGCAGCAGGGTGATGAAGGGAAGATACTCGACCAGTATTGCGTGCCAGGCTGTCGCGGCTGCGTTGGCGGGGGTGGTTGCGATCCCCAGTGGGACCAGCAGCACCAGGCACCAGAACCCTGCCACCCAAGCCATCCGGCGATGCCAGAAGCGCGGCGCCATTGCCGGCAGCAGGGCGATCGAGGCAAGCACGCCGAGAAACGGCGCAGCCCAGAGCAGGCCGGGGACATGCCCGGCGGCGTCTATCCCGGTCGGTTGCATGCCCCGGACCCTGCAAGTAACGTCCGCCGCGCGCAACGGGGACCCCTGATTGATGGACATGACCGGTGAGCGGCGCATACCGGCGCCGCGCTGAATGGTGTGGGATGCGTTGAATGATCCCGAAGTTCTGAAAACCTGCATTCCGGGGTGCGAAAAGCTGGAGACCACCTCGCCGCAGGACATGCTGGCGACCGCCGCGATACGAATCGGCCCGATCGCCGCGCGCTTCAACGGCAAGGTTCACCTGTCCGACATCGATGAGCCGAACGGTTATCGGATCAGCGGCGAGGGGCAGGGCGGCGTGGCCGGATTCGCGAAGGGCGGGGCGACGGTGCATCTGGCCGACGAAGACCCGGTGACCACCATCCTGACCTACGAGGTGCAGGCGCAAGTAGGCGGCAAGATCGCCCAGCTTGGCGCGCGGCTGATCGATTCGTCGGCCAAATCAATGGCGGATGCGTTTTTCGACAATCTGACACGGGAGTTGACACTGAAGATGGGCCCCAGCCCCGATCGCGCTTTTCCCTCTGCCCCTTCGGCTGCGGCAATCCCGGTCAGCCCGGCGGCGGTGCCTCGATCGGCTGTGAACTGGTGGGCGATGGTTCCGCGCGAGCCTATGGGGTTCCCCGTGGTGGTCTGGATCGGCGGCGCCATATGGATCGCCATTCTGTTCCTGATCATTGGGCCGCTGCTGTAGTGCCATCGCTTCCCGCGACCGTTACCGACACCGCCCGGCTGCTGGCCGATCATGGCTACATTGCCGACCGCGAGTTGGCGACCACAGTGCATCTGGCGCTGTCGATGCGCCGGCCGCTGTTCCTGGAGGGCGAGGCCGGCACCGGCAAGACGGAGATCGCCAAGGTGCTGGCGGCTGGTCTTGGGCGCCGGCTGGTGCGGCTGCAGTGCTACGATGGCATGGACTTGGCGGCGGCGGCCTACGAGTGGGACCACGCGCGGCAGCTTATGGCGATCCGGCTGGCGGAAGCGGCGGGGCAGACGGATCGGGATGAGCTGGCGCGCGACATCTATACGCGCGAGTTCCTGCAGGCCCGGCCGCTGCTGTCGGCGATCGACCCGGATCAGCCGCCGGCGGTGCTGCTGATCGATGAGCTGGACCGGGCGGATGAGCCGTTCGAGGCGTTCCTGCTGGAACTGCTGGCGGATTTCCAGATCAGCGTGCCGGAATACGGGACTGTGCGGGCGAAGACGCTGCCGGTGGTGGTGCTGACATCGAACCGGACGCGGGAGGTGCATGACGCCATCCGACGACGGTGTCTGTATCATTGGGTGGATTATCCGGATGCGGCGCGGGAGCGGGCGATTCTGCGGGTGAAAGCGCCGGATGTGCCGGGCCGGCTGGCGGCTCAGGTGGTTGCGTTCGTGCAGCGGCTGCGCGGGGAGGATTTGTTCAAGCTGCCTGGTGTGGCGGAGACGATCGATTGGGCGACAGCGCTACGGTATTTGAACCAGACGGAGCTGAAGCCGGCGGCGGTGGATGAGACATTGGGCGTGCTGCTGAAATATCAGGACGATATTGCGCGGGTGCGCGGGGCGGAGGCGGCGCGGCTGGTCGGGGAGGCGCAGCAGGCGGCGGAGGCGGCGTAGGAGGGGTGCTTATTCGGGGGCGATCGTTGATGGCGTCCTCGGACTTGGCCCGAGGATCACTGTGCAAGGCGCTCCGTCCGGCGGGCTGGCCGATCTGGCAAAATGGGGGTGATGACGTCCCCGCCGCGAACCCAGACATCCCGGGTGACGCCCGAACGCGCGCGACGGTCGACCTGGTGCGCGGCGCGGCGATGGCGGGGCTGGCTGAGCTGTATACCGGCATGGATTGTACCAGTGCCGACGCTGCCAGCACGGCGCGCGACCAGCTCGCCGATCTCTTGGACGCGCGCCAACTCGCCGCCACGAGGCGGGGCAGGATGCGCTGTTCACTGCGTGGCAGGCGCTATAGTCGGCATGACGAGCCGTACGCTGAGGTGGAATTGAAGGTCAGGTTCCGGGCGCATCGCACGGACAGCGTCGTGATTGCCAGCGTTGACGGACTCAGCTTCTCCGTTCGGCGATGGAGCGGGGCATTGATTTCCTTGTTGACAATTGCACGGTTCCTGCCGTGCAATTGTCTCGGAATGATGCAGAGCAGTCACGTCGTGAGATGCCAGAACATGACGGAGAATGAAATTGTCCTGTGCCGATAGAGGCGACCAGCCGAGGCGCGTCGCGCGCCTAGTGGGTGGAGCACTCGTCAGTGTTCAGTTGCTGGTGTCTCCGCCCACTATTCGTTCTGCACGGGCCGACATCATCGGTGGTATGGCTAGTGTGGCTGGCGGAGCATGGGGCATTGCAACGGACCCTCTGAAGCTGGGGAAAGCATCGGTAA
>DATIMO010000120.1:0-3520 GCA_035475215.1 Acetobacteraceae bacterium
GCTATCTGATCGACGGCGGCAGCATCGCGCAGGTGCCGACCGACGAAGTCACCTACTACCATGTGGAACTGCCGTGCCACGACGTGCTGCTGGCGGAGAATGTTGCAGCGGAAAGCTTCCTCGACACCGGGCAGCGGGACAGCTTCGTCAATGGTGGCGGGCCGGTGGCGCTGCATCCGGACTTCGCGTCGCTGCGCTGGGAAGCCGAGGGTTACGCGCCGCTGGTGATCATCGGGCCGGAGGTGGCTGCGGTCCGGCAGTTTGTCGCCTCGCGCGGCACGACGGTGCAGGCGGCGTGACGGATGGTGGCGTGACCGGATGGGCCATCACGTGCGGAGGTCATGACGGGATCGGTGGGCCGGTCATGAGGCGTGCTGCCCGGTCATGTGCAGGTGCACGGTCATGGCGGGTTCCCACGTTCCGCCATGGCATCACCCCGGGTGAAAAGCCGCCGGGTTCGGCGGTCCCTCGACCTTGAGGACCCCGACCAATCCGCGCTCCATCCTGGATAGTGCGTGGTCGACCAACAGATAGTCTCCTGGCACTTCCGGCTTGAACTCGACCACAGTGCCGCCGCCGGGCGCCACCGTCACGGTCTGCAGACCATGCACCGGCGGGTTCGCCAATGATCCGCCCTGATAGATGTTTTCAAAGATCTCGCCGATCACGTGGAACGACGAGGTCAGGTTCGGCCCGCCATCCGCGAAGAAGATTCGCACCGTCTCGCCAACTTTGGCGTGCAGCGGGTGCAGCCGACTCAGCGCGCCGACGGCGCCGTTGAACACCACGTATTCCGGTCGCTCATTCAGCAGTTTCTCGACGCTGAACTGCTGGCTGCCCTGCTGGCCGAACGCGCCCTCGGTATAGACCTCGCCCTGCATCACGTAGAACTCGTGGTCGGCCCGCGGCAGGCCGCCTTCGGGTTCCACCAGGATGGCACCGTACATGCCGTTGGCGATGTGCTCGGCTACCATCGGCGTGGCGCAGTGATAGACGAACAGGCCGGGCACCAGCGCCTTGAAGCTGAGTATCTTCTCTTCGCCGGGCCCGACCTGAAGCGCGACTGAACCACCGCCCGGCCCCGTCGCCGCGTGGAAATCGACCGAGTGCATCATGGCGCTGTCGGGAGCATTCTTCAGGTGCACCTCGACCATGTCGCCCACGCGCACCCGCACGAATGGCCCGGGCACCGTGCGGTTGAACGTCCAGAACGTAAAGCTGGTCCCGTCCGCCAACCGGGCCTCCAACTCGACCGATTCCAGATCGATGCGCACGGTCTCGGGCGGTCGCGCGCCAATCGGCGGCGGCACGTTTGCCGGATCGTGGGAGATATCGGCCTGCGTCAAGGCTGGCGTCGGCGGCTGCTGGGTAACCACGAAGCGCCCTTCCATGCCGGCTTCGCGGTGCCCCGGAAGGTCGCAGAAATACAAGAAATCGCCGGCGGCGGTCACCGTGAATGCCATCGTCGCGCTGGTGCCGCGCCCGGTCACGCGGGCGGATCGCAGGTTCTGCGACGGAAAGACGATGTCATGCTCGGCGCCTTCGCCGTTCAGCAGCATTACCTGCACGGTCTGGCCCACGCCAGCGGTGAGCGTCGGATTGACCTGGCCGTCGATCTGTCCGCCCACGCCGATGAACACCATTCGCCCGTCGGCAATACCAGTGCGCAGCGTGTAGTGCAGTTCCGGTGACATGGCTGCCATTGCCGGGGGCGCGGGCAACTGTGTGGCGGGTGTCGGCGGAGTCGTTGGAGCGGGTGCGGCGCGCGGTGGCGTCGGCTGCGCCGCTGCGACGGCCGGAGGGGCCGGCGCCTGACCGGACTGGGCGTGCAGAAAGGCGATCACGTCAGCCCGGTCGGTGGCGGAGTTCAGACCCGGAAACGGCATGCGGTTTCCGGGAACCTCCTTCTGCGGCGCAGCCAGATACGCGTCCAGCGTCTGTTCGTCCCAAACGATATCGGCTTTCTTCATCGCCGGCGAATAGACGAAGCCAGCAACGCTGCCCGCATGCCGCCCGAAGATGCCGGCCAGGCTCGGCCCGATTAGGGTCCGGCCCGGGTCCAGCGAGTGGCAGGCCTGGCATTTGCGGTACACCACGCGGCCTTCGGCGACCGCCTGATCCGAGGTTGCCGGGGTCGGTGTCGTGGCCTGAGCCAGCACGATTCGCGCCGGAGCACCGGCGCGCAGATCGGTGATCTGCCGCAGACGTTGTGGCGACAGCAAAGCGGGGGCAGTGCACAACGCGGCCGCGGTGGTCGTTGGCCGTGGCGCGAATGACAACGTGGCCGTAACCGCGATCCCGAGCACGGCAATCCTGGCGATTCGGTTCACGGCAGCCCCCGGCAAGATTCGAGTTGTGAGTGAACCCGGTTATCGGAACGGTGGCAAACTGCAAGCGCCTACCGACCCGGAAGCAATCGCGCGAGGTCGGTCCAGCCGTAAGCAACCTCTGCGATGAACCAACTGGCACGCTTCGCGTTTCGGCGGGCAACAATCTGTCCGCCGAGCGCCGCGTAGAAGCGCCGGGCCGGAATATTATCCTCCGCCACCCACAGGCTCATCGTGAGGTGCCCGGCATCCCGCAACTGTTGTGCCATCGCGCCCATCAGCCGCCCGGCGGAGCACACAGGTCGCCATCACTTCGCCGGTGAACGGCAACGAGGCATCGCGCTGCGCACCGCCATCCGCGAACCCGGCGATTCCCGTCGAGTCGTCGGTCAGCACGACCCTCCCGCCATCGTTCAGGCGTGCCTGCCACATCATTGCCCGTTCCTCTGGCTGAAGTGCAGCAAGCACATCATCCTGCACAATGCCCGGATAAGTCTCCCGCCACGCCTGCACATGCACCGTCCCGAGCGGCAACAGGTTCCGGCGTTGCAATTCGCAACGTTATCATCCGGCGGCGCGAGTGGCGGCAATGAACGCGCGGATCAGTGCCGGGTCCTTGATGCCGCTGCGTTGCTCCACGCCCGAGGACACATCGACTGCCGACGCCCCTGTGGCTCGGATTGCCTCGGCCACGTTGGTGGGATTCAATCCGCCCGCCAACGTCCAGGGGACGGGCGCGCGCCAGCCGCGCAGGACGGACCAGTCGAAGCTGACCGCATTGCCGCCAGGTCGGGTGGCGTCTGCTGGTGGCCTGGCCTCCAGGACCACCCGCTCAGCGGCGCCGGCGGATTTCGGCAGGTCGCCGGCGGACCCGACGCCCAGCGCATGCCAGACCGGTCGGCCGAACCGAGTGCGTAGCGCGGCTATCCGATCCGGCGGTGCATAGACCTGCAAGGCGTCCAATCGCACCATGGCCAGCGCGGCAGCCACATCGTCATCGGCCGGCTGCACGAACAGCCCCACCCGGCCAGGTCCCCCGACGATCCGCCCGGACAGTCCAGCCGCCGCCGCGGGCGCGATCCAGCGCGGTGAGGGCGGGAAGAACACGAAGCCGATCCAGTCGGCTCCGGCGTCCACGGCAGCATCGAAACTCGCCGGATCGTTGACGCCGCAGATTTTCACCAGGGTGGCCA
>DATIMO010000121.1:0-4331 GCA_035475215.1 Acetobacteraceae bacterium
TGCACCACGGGCACTCTCGGCTTGGATAAGATGGCGATAGGCCTCGGTCGATATGCGTCCGATGATCTCGTCCTGTCGGAAGTCATCTGCCGCGGTATCAGCATCGATCTGGTCAGCCCATAGATGCGCGCCCGTTTCGGCGGATATGAGTTGGGCGTTGACCCGCAATGAAGTGCCGATTTTGCGTACACTGCCTTCCAACGCATAGCGTACGCCGAGGTCGCTGCCGATGCGTCTGATGTCGGTGCCCGCTCCCTTGGAGGAGAAGGCAGAGTTGCGCGCCGTCACCACCAGGCCTACTTCCTGAGCAAGAGACGTGGTCAGGTCCTCGGTGATACTGTCAACGGGGGAATTCTGCTCATTGTCGAGATTGTCGAACGGCAGCACGACGATCGACAGTCGTGGCGCCTGCGAGACCCCGATATTGGCGGGGCGCCGCAGTGCCTCGAACAACGTGCGCGGTGCGTCATGCCGAAGCCACCACGCCATTGCGCTGCCGGTTGCGAGCAGCAGTGCGACAACGCCGACCAGCACCAGTTTCCGAGTGCCTCGGTGCGCGACCGATGCCTCGGTCAACGCTGCAATATTGAGACGGAGTATAAATGCCTCGACCGGCTTGGCGATGTTCTTCAGTGTCTGCGGGCCGAGTGCTTCAAACTGGATGCCGAACCGGGGGTGCACGTGGTCCCGCACCGCACGCGAGACGCAGATTCCGCCGATTGGGCAGATGCTCTGCAGTCGGGCGGCAACGTTGCAGCCGTCACCATGCACGTCATTGCGGTCCGTGATGACGTCGCCAATATTGATCCCGACACGGAACCGGATGCGTCGCTCGGGCGGTTGGTCGCCGTCGAGAATCGGTATCCCCTGCTGTACGCGCACGGCGCATTGCACAGCGGCATCGACGCTTTCAAACATGATCATCATCGAGTCGCCCGCGGTGTTCACAATGCGCCCGCTGAACGCGCGTATGGCAGGGTCGATCAGCGCTCGACGGAGTGTGCGCAGCCGACGAACCGTTCCGGCATCATTCATTCCGATCAATCGGCTGTAACCGGCAACGTCGGCATGCACCATCGCGCGCAGCCGGCGCTCGCTGGACCCACCGAGATCGGCGTTGGCCGAGGATAGTTCCAGGGCAGTGCCTCCGTGATCGAATGCCATCCCGGACCTCCGACTATGGCTCGGGGTCAGTATGTTAGCACCGCCCGCATCCCATGCGATAAAGTATCTCTGTTCCGAAAATGTAGGCGGGGTTGGTGTAGCTGTTGTGCTTGACATGCGGTCCCGCAACAAGGCAGATCGGCGGCGGGTTCGAACGGATACAAGAAACCAAATACGGATCGCCCACAGGAGGATCGTCATGCGCCGTCGCGCCACGCTCGGGTTCGTGCTTGCAAGTCTGTTGAGCCTCGCTGCGCCGGTGCAGGCCGAGGAGCTGCGCGCCGAGGTGATCCACTGGTGGACGTCGGGCGGGGAATCGGCGGCGGTAAAGGTGTTCGCGGACAAGTTCCACGCAGCCGGCGGCACCTGGGTGGATACCGCCATTGCCGGCGGCGCCAACGCCCGCACGGCCGCGATCAACCGGACGGTGGGCGGCAATCCGCCGACGGCGATGCAGTTCAATACCGGCAAGCAGTTCGATGATTTGGTGGAAAACGATCTGCTGGCCAATATCGACGCCCAGGCAGCAGCGCAGAACTGGAACAGCATCCTTCCCGCCGCGTTTGTGCAGGCGGTCACGCGCAATGGTCATGTCTATGCGGTGCCGGTGAATATCCACGGGCAGAACTGGCTGTTCTATTCCATCCCGGCCCTGGCGAAGGCCGGCGCGCAGCCCCCGACCAACTGGGAGGACCTGTTTCCGGCGCTCGACAAGCTGAAGGCCGCCGGGCTGGTGCCGCTGGCGTTCGGCGGTCAGAAGAACTGGGAACGCAACCTGTTCAACAACGTGCTGGCCGGGGAAGGCGGGCGCGACCTGTTCGTCGGCTTCTGGGGCAAGCGAGACGTGGCGCTGGTCAAGGGACCGGCGTTTCACACGGTCGCCGAGACCTTCAAGCGGTTGCGCGGCTACGTCGATCAGGGCAGCCCCGGCCGCAACTGGAACGATGCCACCAATCTGGTCATTCAGGGCAAGGCGGGCATGCAGTTCATGGGCGATTGGGCGAAGGGCGAATTCACCGCCGCCGGCCTGACGCCCGGCAAGGATTATGGCTGCACCGTGCTGGGCGACCACGGCATCGCCTATGTCATGGGCGGTGACGTGTTCGCGTTTCCACGCCTGAAGGACCCGGCCCAGATCAAGGCGCAGCAACTGCTTGCCCGCGTGCTGCTGGAACCGGAAACGCAGCTCGCGTTCGCGCAAAAGAAGGGGTCGATCCCGGTGCGGCTGGATCTCGACACCAGTTCGCTGGATGTTTGCGCGCAGAAGGCGTCCAAATGGATTGCTGATCCGAACGCGCAAGTTCCAGCAAATGAGCTGCTGTCGCCGCCGGCGCTGACCGGGGCGATCGAGGACATCATTTCCTTGTATTGGAATGACCCGTCGATGACGGCTGATACGTTCATTGCCAAGGTGGCGAACACGCTCAGCCAGCAGTTCTGACGCCGCGCCCGCATGCGCATCGGCTCGCGCCTGGCCGCGCATGTGGCACTGGCGCCGGCGTTGCTGATCGCGCTGGTGGCCTATTGCGGTGCCATGGGATGGACGATCTGGATATCATTCACCAATTCCCGCATGCTGCCGAGTTCCGTATTCGTCGGGCTTCGGCAGTACAGCAGCCTGATTGCCAATGAGCGTTGGCAGATTTCGGTACGCAACATTGCGATCTTCGGGGTGCTGTTCATCCTGGCTGCGCTGGCTGTCGGGTTCGTTCTGGCGGTGTTCATCGACCAGCGCGTCCGTGGCGAGACCCTGCTGCGCTCGGTATTCCTGTATCCATTCTCGATGTCGTTCATCGTCACCGGGCTGGCGTGGCGCTGGCTGCTCGATCCCACTTTGGGGATCGAGAAGGTGGCGCATGATTTCGGCTTTTCGGCGTTCCAGTTCGATTGGCTGGTCCGACCGGAGCGGGTGATCTACACGCTGGTCATCGCGGCGATCTGGCACGCGTCGGGGTTGGTGATGGCGATCATGCTGGCGGGGTTGCGCGGGGTCGATCCGGATATCTGGAAGGCAGTCCGGGTGGACGGGATTCCGCCGTGGCGCGCCTATCTGTTCATCATTGCACCGCTGCTGCGCGGCAGCTTCGCCACCGCGGTCATATTGTTGGCAACAAGCGTGGCGCGACTGTATGATCTGTCGGTGGCGATGACCAACGGCGGGCCGGGGATCGCTTCGGAAGTGCCCGCCAAATTCGTGATGGACCATCTGTTCGATCGTGGCAATGTCGGGTTGGCGACGGCCGCCGCAACCACGATGCTGATCACGGTCGTCGCGGTGATCGCGCCGTTGCTGTACTGGCAACAGAGCCGGGCTGGTATCCGGCGTCCGGCATGAAACGCGCAGTTCCCCGCGGACGGCGACCCTGGCGACTGACGCCGGGGCGCGCCGGTCTTTACGCGTTTCTTGTGATTAGCGCGCTGTTTTTCCTGACACCGCTCTACGTGATGCTGGTGACGTCGCTGAAAGGGATGCCGGAAATTCGCCAGGGCAACATTCTCGCGCTGCCTGCAATGCCCAGCCTGGCGGCCTGGAGCAAGGCATGGTTCGCCGCCTGCACCGGCCTGTCCTGCAACGGCATTCGGGTGGGCTTCATCAATTCGGTGCGCATCCTTGTTCCCAGCGTGATCGTGTCGATCTCGGTCGGCGCCGTCACCGGCTATGCGCTGTCCTTCTGGCGCCCGCGCGGCGCCGTTCTGCTGTTCGGCGCATTGATCGCTGTGGCTTTCATTCCGTATCAGGTGTTCATCTATCCACTGGTGCGCATCTTCTCCTACCTTGGGTTGAACAACTCGGTTCCCGGCATCGTTGTCATTCATACCATATTCGGCTTGCCGACGATGACGCTGATATTTCGCAACCACTTTGCCGCATTGCCCGAGGAGCTGTTCAAGGCAGCCCGGGTGGACGGTGCGGGGTTCTGGCGGATATTTGGCGCCATCATGCTGCCGATGGCGGTGCCGATCATCGTCGTTGCGGTGATCCTGCAGGTCACCGGCATCTGGAACGACTTCATTTTCGGGCTGGTCTTCGCCGGCCGGGCGAATCTGCCGATGACCGTGCAGCTCAATAACATCGTCAATTCCACGCAAGGAGAGCGCGAATACAACGTGGAGATGGCGGCGACGCTGTTGACGGCGACGGTGCCGCTGATGGTGTATTTCGTCTC
>DATIMO010000122.1:0-2569 GCA_035475215.1 Acetobacteraceae bacterium
GGCGACTGCATTCGATTCGGCCGCCTTTGCCCAGGTCTACAGCGCCGAGGCGGCATAGCGGCTGGACTATCAGGATTATCAACTCTTCCGCGGTCGATTGCGCGGCGGGCGAGTAACGCTCCACGGGTCCGGCATCGGCCCGGCCGGCACCTCGATTACTGCCGGAACGTCGGCACGAAACGCCTCGCGCAGCGCCACGCGCAACGATTCCGGCGACGTCGCCCGCAGTGCCATGGCACCGAAGCTCTCCACGAATTTCTGAAAATCAGGGTTGCGCAGATCGGACCCGATCAGCCGGTTGCCGAATTGATCGACCTGGATACGCCGAACATTGCCGTAGGCACCATCGTTCACCAGAACGATCACCACGGGGATGTGGAACTGTACCGCGGTTGCCAGTTCCTGCGCGGTGAACATGAAGCCGCCGTCGCCTGATACCGCGACGACCGGGGTGTCCGGCCGCGCGGCTTTAACGCCGAGCGCCGTTGCCACGCCCCAGCCCAGCGTTCCCTGATACCCCGGCGACAGAAACGTTCGCGGCCGGTACGCTGGAAAGGTCATTCGGCCGACATAGCCGAGTTGGGTCAGTTCATCGACGAAGATACCATTCTCCGGCAATTCGGCGCGGATCGCGTCCAGGTAGCCGATCTGCGGCTGCAAAAAGGCGAGCTGCTTCGCCACCTCGGCGTGCAGCCCCAGCAGTTCGTCACGCCGGGACTCCCGCCGCCGGTTATGCGCCGGAACCGACTCCAGCACCGCCCGCAGAACCGGCGCCGCATCGCCCACAATGCCCAGCGCCGGCCGGCTGATACGATCGATCTCCTCCGGGTCGGCGTCGATCCGGATCACCTTCAACTGTTCATCGGTGCCCCATTGCAGAAGCTGCGTGGACAATCGCGTACCGACCGCCAGTACCACGTCGGCGTGCTCCCACAACCGCCAGCCCGCCAACGTGTTCACCGCGAGTGGATTGCGCCGATCGACCACGCCCTGGCCCATGCGATGCGCGACCACCGGCGCCTGCAGCATTTCGGCCAGCGCGGTAACCTCGGCGCTGGCGTCCTGGGCGCCGCCGCCGACGACGATCAACGGCCGGTTCGCTTCACCGAGCAGTTTCGCCGCGCGTGCCGCGGCGTCAGTATCGACCGGTATCTGTTCGGGCTTGGCGGCGGGCTGCAGCGCCACCGGCGCGGCGCGCGACCATACGTCAATGGCGCATTCGATGGCGGCGGGGCGCCGGCGGCCGGACTGCATCTGGCGGAATGCTTCGGTGATCTTTGCCGGCGCCTCATGCGGAGCGCGGATGCGGTCGGCCCATTTGGTCAGGCCACGCATCACCGCGAGCTGATCCGGTATTTCATGCAACTGACCGTAGCCGCGACCGATCATGGCCGCGGGGATCTGTCCGACCAGGGCAAGGACCGGCGCGTTCACCGCATAGGCAGTGCACAGGGCGGCGGTGGTGTTCAGAAAGCCGGGTCCGGGCACCACGGCATAGGCGGTGGGTCGTCCGCTCGCCATCGCCGCGCCGAGGGCCATGTATGCTGCGCCCTGTTCATGTCGAGTGTGGATCGCGCGGATGCGGTCCTGCGCCTTGTGCAGCGCGTCGAACAGGTAGTCGTTCTGTACGCCGGGTAGACAGAACAGCGTGTCGATGCCGTTGGCTGCCAAGGAGGCGACTGTGGCTTCGCCGGTGGTCATTCGTTGCGTTGCCGTCATTGGCGGATGTCCCTCGTGCGTTGGGGCGCACGCTATGCGCGGGGCTGGCGGTTGACAATCACCGGTCTGTATCTGTCCACGGGTTCAGAACCGACACCTCGGCGCGCGCGAAGTCATCGACATTGCGGGTGACGACGCAGAGTTCGTGCAGCAGGGCGGTCGCTGCAAGAAAGAGATCAGGCTGTGCAAAGGTGTAGCGCTGCCTTTTGCCCTTCTCCACCAGACGACGCCAGATCAGGAATACGTCCTCGTTCACCTCGAGAATCCGATTGCCGAACCAGGGCCGCAACTCGGTCGAAAGCCATGATTCAAGCTGCTCGCGTGACGTGTCGCCGGCGGGCAGCCGCTCGATGCCGTAGCGGATTTCGGCAATCGTAACGCGACTCAGGTAAAACGCGCTTGGGTCCTGGCGGTCCGACCACGCTTTTACCTGCGCGTTGCAACGCGGCTTGCGCAGCTCTGAGATGACGTTGGTGTCCAGCAGCCAGCCGTTCACAATTGGGTATCGCGTACCGGAGAACGGACGCTGCCATGCTCAAAGTCCAGGTCCCGCAGCGGTGAGCGGGATAGCAGCAGATGCAGGCTCGGCCGTACCGGCGCCGGAGCGAGCCGCGCATAGTCCGCAACGGACAGCACCACGACGGCGTCCCTGCCATGCACCGTCACGCGCTGCGGCCCGTTCGCCTGCGCCTCGCGGACGACTTGGCTGAAACGGGCCTTGGCGTCCTGCAGCTTCCATTCCGGTAACTGGTCGGTGGTCCTGGGCGGATATTGTTTCAGCACGATAAACTCACCATTCTGAACAGACTAGTCAGACTATATGCGACCTTTCAGTCGCATTTCAATTGGT
>DATIMO010000123.1:0-2469 GCA_035475215.1 Acetobacteraceae bacterium
GATGACGCTGGTTCCGGTATCGGGCGCGTACACCAGATTGCAATCCGGATGTTGCGGATCGGTGGCGATGACACCGGCTACGCGGGTATCGTAGGTATCCGCCAGCCCTGCGGCGATCAGGATGCCGGCGCTGGTCGGATAGCCGCGCTCGTTCATCGGCACGTCGTCGAGGACGATGGCCGCCTGCCGGGAGCCCGCCAGCACCCACTTCATGTGGTACATCTGCGCCGACTCGCTCACGGCGCCGCGCGCCATCTCCATCTTGGCGACGTGTGCGCTGCGCATCATGTCGACATACTTCGGCAAGGCCACGGCCGACAGTGTGCCGATGATCGCGATCACAGCGGTGAGTTCCACGAGCGTAAATCCGCCCTGAGATTTCGGCATGCGCATGACATCGGACCCGTGATAGGACGCTATTTCGATGTATTTTAGACAACTGTCGAGCTGGGCGGCGCGCGCTTGCCGATCCAGGGTGCTGGGCGCCGTCCAGCCCGGTTCTGTACTACGCTCTCTTTCTCGCGGAAAGGAGAGCACATGGCAAGCCGTCCTGGAATTTTTCCCACATTTTTTCTGTCCGGTTTCGAATGCTCCAATTTCTCGTGGGGCAATGGGGTGAGGCGTGACCTGGTTGCGGAAACCGGGCACGATCGCCACGCCGCCGAGGATTACCAATTCCTGAGCAGCCTCGGCATTGCCGTGGCCCGCGAAGGCATCCCGTGGCCGATGGTGGACCGGGGAGGAAGCTGCGACTTCTCGCGCATCGACCGCTACATCGATGCCATGAACGCGTCGAAGATCATTCCGGTCTGGGATCTTTTCCATTACGGTTATCCGGATGACCTCGACCCGTTTTCCGACGCGTTCGTGACGCGCTTCGCACGATATTGCCGCGCCGCCGCCGAATATGTGCTGCCGAAGGTCCGTGGCCCGCACTTCTTCACGCCCATCAACGAGATCACCTTCTTTTCCTTTTGCGCAGGCGAATGGGGGTGGGCCGCACCCTTTCGCTGCAGCCGGGACGACCGCATGCGCCTGCGGCTGGCGCTGTGCCGCGCCGCGATCGCCGGCGTGAAGGCGATACGCGAAGTCGATTCCGAAGCGCGCATGGTGCACGTCGATCCGCTGGTGCGGGTCGTCGCGCCGCGTGACCGCCCCGACCAGATCGAAGCTGCGCGCCACGAGACTTGTGTCGACACTTTCCTGGCCTGGGACATCATTTGCGGGCGCGAGCATCCGGAATTTGGTGGATCGCCCGAGATCCTGGACATCGTCGGCGTGAACAACTATTCCTTCGGGCAGATGGAGTACCGCGAGCATGGGCCGCATGCGCCGTTGCCGCCCGGCGATGACCGCATCGCGCCGCTGTGCGAAATGCTGGAAACGGTCTGGCGACGGTACCGCCGGCCGTTGATCATCGGCGAAACCAGCGGCATGGGCCATGGCCGCGTCGACTGGCTCCGGGACGTGATGGGGGAAGCGCTGGCGGCGGTGCACCGCGGCATGGATCTGCAGGCGATCTGCCTGTTCCCCGCCGTCGACATGCCGGACTGGCATACCGCCAAGTGGCTGCACAACGGGATCTGCGACCTGGTCGAGGACAACGGCGACTTGAAGCGGGTTCCGGACCAGGAATACATCGCCGAGTTGCGCCGCTGGCAGAAAGAGCTGAACCGTGTCACCCGGCTGGACGAGGACCCGTTCAGCGACCCGGTGGAACTGCAGGACGTGATCGATGCGGCGCACCGGCTGAATATGCAACCGGACAAGAACTGGTGCTGAAAAAAGAAAAGGGCCCGCAAGCGGGCCCCGATTTGAAGTCGTTCTTTTACGGCTTGGCGGCGGACGGCAGGACCGTCCGCGCAAACTTCTGTTTCTTGCTCTAGAGGGCTGCTATTTAAACAGGTAAGTTGATGTTCGGCAAACACAACTGATGAGCAGCGCTGAATAAAAACAACACTCTTGTCGTTTTGCACCCCGCCAGTAAAGGGCAACGTCCTCCGCAAAAGCTTTATAATTCAGGGTTTTGATGATTTTTGCGGAGTATTCAGATGCCGATTTACGCCTACCGCTGCGATGAATGCGGTTTTGCCAAGGATGTACTGCAAAAGATTTCCGATCCGGTTCTGACCGTTTGCCCGTCGTGCAGCAAGTCATCGTTCAAGAAGCAAGTCACCGCCGCCGGTTTCCAGCTCAAGGGTACCGGCTGGTACGTGACCGACTTCCGCGGTGGCAGTGCGCCCGCGACCGGGACCGCGCCTGCGGCCGATGGCGGCAGCAGCTCGGGCAGCGCAGCCAGCGCACCCGCCGCTGCCGCACCGGCCGCACCGGCCACCCCGGCCGCCACCCCGTCGAAGGACAGCAGCAGCACCTGAAGCCTGCGCCAGCCCATGCGGCCGGCGCTCCCAAAGCGGACGAGAAGACGATGCGTAAATATTTCATTACTGGCGCGCTGGTGCTGGTTCCCCT
>DATIMO010000124.1:0-8984 GCA_035475215.1 Acetobacteraceae bacterium
ACGACAAGTTCCGCGACACCGTGCGCGGCTTCTGGAAAGGCGACGAGGCCAAACTGCCGGACTTGGCCACCCGCGTCGCCGCATCAGCCGACGCGTTCAACCGTCGCGGGCGCAGGCCGTGGGCCAGCGTGAACTTCGTCACCGCGCATGACGGGTTCACCCTGCACGATCTCGTTTCCTATAACGAAAAGCACAACGAGGCGAACGGCGAAGACAACCGCGATGGCCACGACAACAACCTGTCCTGGAACCACGGCGCCGAAGGCCCAACCGAAGACGAGGAAATCCTGGAACTTCGCGACCGGCAGAAGCGCAATCTGCTTGGCACGTTGCTGCTGGCCCAAGGCACGCCCATGCTACTCGCCGGCGATGAATTCGGCCGCACCCAGCAAGGCAACAATAATGCCTATTGCCAGGACAACGAAATAAGCTGGATCGACTGGAACATCGACGAGTACGGCCGCCATCTCATCGACTACGTGCGCAAGCTGATCGCTATGCGCAACGCCTTCCCGATCCTGCGCCGCAACCGGTTCCTGACCGGGGAATACAACGCCGAACTGGACGTGAATGACGTGCGCTGGCTTACCCCGGACGCCAAGGACATGTCAGACGAACAATGGGCCGATACCAACGCGCGCTGCCTCGGCATGCTGCTCGACGGGCGCGCCCAGGCCACCGGCATCAAACGTCCGTCGATGGATTCAACCGTCCTGCTGGTGCTGAACGCGCATCACGACGTGGTGAACTTCCGCCTGCCAGAGGTGGTCGGTGGCAGCCGCTGGCGCCGCCTTCTCGACACCAACATTCCAGACGCCGAAGGTTCATTGGCCGTGCAGTCCGGCGACGAATACCAGGTGACCGGACGTTCCCTGCTGCTGTTCGCGCTGGATTCCGAGCAGCGATCCTCGGTGGCGCTGCGTCGCGCGCGCCAGGCGCTTCGGCAATTGGCCGAGGCGCCGGCAACGGTTCCGTCCGCCGAAAGCGCAACGGCTCGGGCCGAGCCACCCGTTCCGGCAAGCCTGAGCGCATCCGACTGATCCCGGATGCAACCGTTGCGCCGGTGATGCGGGCGCTCGAACCGGACCTGTCGCTGAAGGCGGGACTGGGTTCGCATTCAAGCTGCAGGCTGGCGCCGGTAACGCATCATTCCTTGAGCTATCGCGCGCGCCTGCGCACCACCGGTTCCGCCGAAAGCAACACGGGCGCACGAACCGCAGCCACGCCCCCGATCGGCTGCACGATTGCGGACCGACGCAGAGTAGACGCACCCGCTGGTGCCGTGGATCGGCGTGGCTGCTTTGATGCAATCGCCTCAACCAAGGCCGCATGCCGAGATTCCGTCTGCGCCGCGAGCGTCCAGCGTGTCGTGAACGCCGCCCGGGTCTCGGCTGCCCTGGCGGTGCGCAATACCGGATCGCGCACCAGCCGGCTCAGCGCCTCGTACCACGCGGTCTCTTTGTTGAACACCAACGAATCCTTGTTGACGCTTCCCCGATATGCCGGAACATTCGACGCAAGCACCGCCAGACCCAGCGCCGCGTAGTCCATCACCTTGATCGCCGACTTCGCGGCGTTGAATGCGGTGCCGGCCAGCGGCGCGATGCCGATGTCCCAACCCGGCTGCTGGATCAGCCAGTTGACGAACCCCGGATAGGACAGGTTGCCGCTGATCGACAGCGGCACGCGGTTCACCCAGTCAGGCAGCTTCTGCCGCGCACTCACCCCGATCATGTCGAAGCTGACCCGGCCGGGAAAGTCGTCGTGCAGCCGGGCCAGCGCCGGTTCAACCAGGGCGAAATCGTCATCGTGCGTCAGCGTCCCCATGAACAGGATGCGCACCGGTCCCTGTCGGCCAAGTCGCGTTGCCGGAGGATCGGCCCACAGCCGCTCATCCAGTCCGTTCGGCACGACCCGCGCATTGTCGCGCAACCGCGCGATCCGCTGGCGCAATGCCGGGGTGGATGCCCAGACAGTGCTGGCGCCGCGCAGCATTCGTTCCACATCACGCGCCAGCGGCCGCAATTGCCGTGCCTCCGGATGACCGCGCGGCACGTCCAGCAGATCGTCATCCAGATCATAGACCAGCGCGATTCCGTGTTCGCGGCAGTGTGCCAGCAACGCCACCGCGGACCCGGCAATGGCGTGGCGGTGTGTGGCAATGATATCCGGCTGATAGCGTAATGCCTCAGTCTCGCTGGCCGTGATCACGTCCAGCCCAGCCGAGGCGGCAAGATGATCGAACGGCTGGATCAATCGGATATAAGCGCATGGCGTGAGCGCGCCACCGCCAAACCGCTCCGGGATAACCACGATACGTTTGCGCCCCGTTCCCCGCAGATCGATCAGGCCCGCGGTGCGCGAAGCCCTCGGCCGCACATAGCGATCCGTATAGAAATCCGAGCGATGCGGCCGCGGTTCGGCAAGTGCCGGCGCGCGCGCCAGCAAAGCGGAACGGACGGCTGAAAAGGCCGCCAGCCAATCCGCCGCCGCGCCAACCGGGTCAACGAGCCAAGTTAGTGGGCGGCCCTCCAGCCGCTCAGGGAATGCACCGATGCGGCTGGCAACGATCGGCAGTCCGGCCTCGATCGCGGCGCTCAGCGTATAACTGTAAGTCTCCGGCCATTGCGCCGGAAACCACACCACGTGTGGATTGACCCTGGCGAGCAGCGCCGGCAGGTCCCGGTCCTCGTATTTGCCGGTCATCCGGATACGCCGCCGTATCGGCGTCGGAAGCTCGTGCTCCGGATGGCCGATCAGGCGGAAATCGAACGTGACCGGGTCGGCCGCCTCGATCACGGCCGTTACCGTCGCTGCGCCCTTCTGCTGCGCCAACACGCCGATAACGGCAATGCGCAGCTTTTGCGTCTTTCCCAGCCGCGGTACGGAAATCGGCCACGGGCCCCCCATAACGGGCTCATGCGGCGCGACCACCGCGCGTTCCGCAAGCCCGAACCGATCAAGCCGGGCCCGAACATCTTCGCTCGGGCAGAGTACGCGATCCGCCTCCGCAAACAGCCAGGCGTGCTGCCCGCGCCAGGACGTGATGTCATGTGCTCCGTGGCTCGGGCGATCGGCGATACAGGCATTGCAGACAGCGGGGGGCGGTTCCGCGCAATATTGCCCGTCCAGCCAGGGCAGCAGATTCACCTGCGGGCAGATCGCGTAATAATCGTGTACGGTCAGATCGAACGGCACATTCAGCGCATGGATCACGCGCTTCACGTCCAGATCCATGCCCATAAGGTGATGGATGTGCACGCGCGTCACGCCAGCCGAGCGCAGCAGCGCGACAATGTCGTCGGTCCGTTCTGACGGTAGAACAGCTACCGAGTGCCCCGGCAATCTCGGCACCGACAACGCGATACCACGTGCGGAGGACTCGATCAGCAGGAAGTCCGCTCGTCCGCCAGCACGCCGCACAAGTTCAGTGACATGACGCTGCACCCCGCCGCCGAGCGCATGCGATATCAGCAGGACCACCGGCCTTTCGAAGCTGCGGAACAACGCCGACGTGATGGCGAAACGAGCCGGCGCAGCATCATCCTGCCGAACATGTTGTGCAACTATACGCGCATAATTGGGCCAGCGTTGAGCAAGCGCGCTCTGTCCCTGCTCCAACCCGCTGGCTGCCTCGGCGCCGAAGCTGATCTGGCCGGCGTGGAAAACGAAGGTGTCGCACGCCAGCACATGGCGCCAGCCCCGAGCCGTTGCGCGCAGGCAAAAGTCGTTTTCCTCGCCGTAGCCACGGCCGAAAGCAGTTGCGTCGAACAGGCCAACATCATTGAGCGCGGCGCGCCGGATATACATGCAAAAACCGACAGTGGTCGGCACCTCGACCCGGCGGCCTCCATTCGCCGCGCGGCATGCGGCATCGAGTGTCGCGACCCCGAGCCCGAAGGCCCGCGGCCCGCCCGCGATGCTCGGATAACTGCAGATAGTGGCGTTGTTCGAAAACGGTGAGACTGACGCAATACGCGGCATGGCGTACGCGTGGCCCGCCAGTCTACCGAGCCAGCCTGCTGGCACTTCGGTATCGGCGTTGAGCAGCGCCACGTCGTGGTCCCCGGCTGCGCGCATGCCGGCGTTTACCGAGGCGACAAACCCGAGATTGCGCCGGTTTCGCAACAGCACGATCCGCCCGGCGGTCTTCAGCCCAACAAGGAACGCCGACAGTTCCGGCTCCGGCGAGCAATCATCCACCACGATGACGCGGCCCGCAGGTCGATCCGGATCGGCCAAAACGGATTGCAGGCAGCACCGCGTTTCGGATAAGCCGCGATACACCGGGATGACGATATCGACGACAACGTCCGGGGGGCAACCGGGGGGCGCATCCGCCGAGGGCAGGAAATCGGCAATGTGGATCGGACGTTCGGTTGCCCAGCCGCGCTGAGCACCGAACACCAGATGATACACCAACGGGTTCGCGGCCGCTCCTGCGTGCTGCTCGGTGTACCATGCGGCATCAAAGCGCGGATGCGGATTGCGTAGCTCCTGGGCGCCGATCCTGAGATAGTGCAGCAGCGGATCCAGCCCCGAGGCCGCAACATCGGGATAATGCTCCCGGTACCATCCGCCATTGAAGAAACGATTGGGGTCACGCCCTTCGTCAACTCCAAAGCGGACGTAATGCTCCAGCGGGTCCATGCCAGAGGCATGGACATCAGGGTATCGTTCCAGGTAGGCGTCCTGATCGAACAGGACACGCAGTTCTTTCGCAAGCGATTCGTCCAACGAATCCATCCGCGGGATAGGTGTTCAGCCAGGATCAGCATCTGTATCAGAGCTGCCCTGATCCGTCAGTCCGAGAATGCGGAAATCCCGCAGATTGCTCCTTAATCTCAGGCAGCCACCCGCAATACAGCATAAAACTCGATGCGCGGTCGTACTGTCCGATAGACGCGCTCGACACGAAACGGCGACAATCCGATCGACGCCAGCGTGTCGATCAAATGGCGAAAACTGTCGGGCGTGAAATACCACGCCGGCACGTCAACGTAGCCGGACGCAGTACGGACCGCTCGCATGGCCGATGCGACCTCGTCCCGCAACAGCGCATCCGGCAATCGCCCGCGCGGGTCAGCACCATGCCGCCCGCCCCAATGCGCACCCGACTCATTGTGAGTACGCATCAGTCGGTCCGCCATGAAGCTGTAAGCCGAATGGCGGGTTCGGCGGGAAACGAAAGCGGCCAGCGCATCGGTCAGTGTAGAATCCGACATATAATGGGCCGCCGAAACCCGCCGATCCGTCAGGATCACGAAAAAGCGCCCGCCGATGCGCAACACCGAGGCGACATCCGTCAGGTGGGTGATCAGACAGGGCTGTCGCTCCAGGCTGTGCGACGCAATCACCGCGTCGAACCGTTCGCGCGTCAGTTCCCGATACGGTTCACCCTGCCAGACAAGATCGATATCAGGCACTCCGGCCGGGTCGCCATTCTCCCTTTCGGCTCTCCGGCGCAGTTCGTCGGTCGGGAACACATCGAGCATGCGCACGCTGTAAGCCCCGGGTTTCAGGCACGGCCGCGAACCGGGGCCGATTTCCAGCAGCATGCCTTCGCTCGGCAGCAGCGCCATGAAGGCAGCCGACGTATCGACGGCCGAGCACGGCCGACCCTCGTGGCGACCATAGGCGTCGTAGTGGTGCCAAGCCTCGGTCGGATCGAGCCCATGCAGATCCGCATTGTCCGGGTGCGAAACATAAATCGCATGGTCGAACTCGGCCGGCAACTCCGACACGGCAGGTGTCGCCGGTGTTGCCGACTGGGTCACCGATCCGGGTTCGGCGTGGGGCGTGGTTTGGGTCCTCACGCACGGTGGTTTAGAGCGTGATCGCTCGAGGCGGAATAGCCTGCCCTCGGGCTCGACCCGAGGGTCAGAAAGCCTGAATCACGCTCGCAAGCAATCCCGGTCCAGCTGCCGCGATCCGATCAGCCGGTGTGCGCCACGGCTCCAACTGCCGAATCGATATGACTGGCGATCATGCGGATCATGTCCGTGGCCAGCGAAGCGCCGGCGGCAATCGGAGACGTACTACCGGCCGTTGCACTCGCTTGCGTCGTCGATTGCGAAGTCTGCGGCATCTGAAGCTGCTGGTCGAAGGGGGTGCCGCCGTGGTTCGGATGATGTGCCCGGCTGCTGTGCGCGGTGCTTCCGGCGGTCCAGGTGGTCGGGCTGGTGACACTGATGGTCATGTCTGTCTCCATGATTTACGAAAACAGGCGGTATGGTGCAACGCGCATGCCATCGGCCGGCTCGCCGCCACCGCCGAAATCCCGCCCCGCAACGCGGCAAACTCTGCCGGCCCGGCGAAATCGGCCGGGCTGCCAATGAATCGATCGCGAGGTGTCAGAGGCCCAGCTATTCCCGGGAAGCTCGGCGCGTATCTGGCATTTTGCCGCCGGACCTGAAAACGGATCAGCCGAATACGAGCACCACAGCGGCACCTGCGATCAGCAGCGCGAAGGGATGCAGGTCCGTCACCGCCAGCAGCAGCGTTGCCGCGCCGGTCACCGCATAAGCGGCCCACCCGCTTTCGGTGCCGCGGATCAGCGCCAGGCCGCTGGCGATCGTCAGGCCGACCGCAATCGGCGCCAGGCCCCGCTCGACGGTGCGGCGCCAGGACGCCTCGCCGGCGCCGTGCCAGAACCGCGCTGCCACCCAGGCAAGCAAGGAAGACGGAATGAACATCGCGATAACAGCCACCGCCGCACCGGCGGGTCCGGCGGCGCGTTGCCCGACCAGCAGCACAATCAGCGAACCTGGGCCCGGCGCGGCACGCGAGATCGCAAACATGTCGAGGAACTCGGGAGCGCTCATCCAGTGGTGCACGTCCACCGCGGCGCGCTGCATGTCCGGGATGACGCCGGCACCGCCGCCCACCGCAAGTACCGAAAGCAGGCCGAACAGCGCTGCGAGCTGGAGCAGTGTGCTGATCACGCGCGCCGCCCGGTCCAGGCCAGCAGGATACTCAGCGGAATCATGGTCGCCAGTGCATAGAGCAGCGGGACCCGCAGGAGCCCGACTCCGATCGCGGTGACCGCGGCAATGCCGATGCCAACCGGCGTGCGCAGGTTGGTGCGACCCAGTCGGATGCCGGTGGCGAGATTGAGACCGATAGCAGCGGCGCCCATGCCGGCCAGCACGCGGGCGATCCACGGCCCGGCCGGGCCGCTGCGGGCGGCCGCGTACAGTGCTCCCGCCGCCACGATCAGCGCCATCGGCACCACCATCAGTCCGGCAACGGCGGCGAGTGCACCAACCGCACCGCGCAACTGCGTGCCGATGAAGACCGCAAGATTAACGTTGGTGGCACCAGGGATAATTTGCGAGAGGGCATAGCCGGCAAGGAACTGGCGGTCATCGAGCCAGCCGCGGCGCTGCACCGTTTCGCGGCGGATCCAGGCCGCAAGCCCGCCGCCAAAGCTCATTGCGCCGATATTGAGGAAGCCAAGAAACAGCGCGCTTAGCGGCGTGCGTCCCGGCGGAATCGGGGTGGGGCTTGTCATCGCGGCATTGAACCGCGTCCGATGCGGCGCTGGAAGCGGAAGCGTACGGGAAGTGTGGCGATGGAATACCAGCGTGGGACAATCCTACATGCCGGCGGGGGAATGCACCTGATCGATTGATCGCTCTCGACATCGCTTGGTGTAAAACGAAAGCTTCGCGGGGGAACGTTGCTTGTGATCGCTCGTTCCGGCCGGTCTGGCCGCGCCAGTCTGCAAGTACCGCTTGTCGGGACTGGCGAACACGACACCAGACGCGCCCGGTCCTCGCATTGCACCCCGGCAACCGTCCGGCGCTATACCTGCCTGATGGATCCGGTGCTGTTCGAAGCGGTGATCGTCCCCCACCGCAGCCTGTCGCGACGCGGGCTGCGCATCCTCACTTGCGTGATCTGCGGCCTGTGCGCCCTGACGACACTGCGCTTCGTGCTGATCCGCGCCTGGCCGGTGATCGGCTTCAGCATGATAGAGGTGTCATTGGCGGTCTGCCTGTTGTGGTTCAATCTGCGACGGGCGCGACAGAGCGAGATCATCTTGCTGACTGAAACGGCGCTGGAGATATTGCGGACTGATATATCTGGCCGCCGCCACGCCGACCGTTTGTCGAACGGCTGGTTGAATGTGGTACTGGAGGAGCCGCCGGGCCGAATTCCACGGCTGCTGCTGGTGGCACGACAACAGCAGCGAGAGATCGCCGAATGGCTCGGCGAAGCCGAAAAGCGCGATCTGGCCGCTGCGCTGAGCGAGGCGCTGTACCGGCTGCGACACCCGGTCTTCGATAATCCGCAAACGCGGGATGTACCCCGTTGAACGGACGCCCGCCGCATGGACTTGGCAGTCGGCTCCCAAGCACGTGTGGTACAATCTTCTGGCACATTGCCTGCCAGTCCTACTCCGGACGGCGTCGACCCCCAGGAGATCGAGATGGATCCAGCCTTCCAGCCCACCGACTCCGCCATCGTCCCCCGCTACGCCGGCATCGCCACCTTCATGCGCGCTGCACGCGCGGAAATCGCGCCCCCGCTGGATATCGCGCTGGTCGGTGTGCCGCTCGACCTCGGAGCGACATACCGCTCCGGCGCCCGGCACGGTCCGGCCGGGGTCCGCGACGCATCCCGACTGATCCGCCAGGTGAACCCGACCACTGGCGTCGCGCCATACCGGCTCTGTAACATTGCCGATGTCGGGGACGCGCCCACCCATCCGCTCAGCGTCGAGCGGAGTGTCGATCTCGTGCAGGCATTTTATGAACGGATTCACGCCATCGGTGCGTCGCCGGTCTCGGTCGGCGGCGATCACGTCGTTCCGCTGCCGATCCTGCGCGCTATCGCCAAAAGCCGGCCGATTGGCCTGCTGCAGATCGATTCTCATGCCGATACGTTCGACGAATTCATGGGCACGCGATGCAACCACGCCACCTTCGTGCGTCGCGCCATCGAGGAACACCTGATCGACCCTGCTCGCGTCGTGCAGA
>DATIMO010000125.1:0-2580 GCA_035475215.1 Acetobacteraceae bacterium
CTACGCGTCGCCGTAAGCCAGGCCCAGCTCGATCTCCGAAGCGGGGAGGCGGATCGCGCAGCGCGGCGGGTGGAGGCGGCGTTGCGTTGCATACCCGAAGACGATCGCTCGGCGGATATCCTTGAAGCAGAACGAATCACACTGCTCCTACGCAGCGGCGAGGCATCGCCGCGCTAACGGCGGTCGTTGTGCTGGATCAGTGAATCGCATTTCCGCCCGCAGCCGCGGTGGGAACCGGGCTGAAGTTCATTCCGCCGCTTGTGTTCGATCCCCAGGCCGTGCTGATCCGATCGCCCCCGTCACTCGGCACGAATTGCACAGACACGCAGCCGGTCAGCACCGCCAGCATGCACGCCAGGAGCATTGTTCGCCACATAGGACCGCTCAGCTTTCCAGTTCGCTGTCCCAATACAGGAAGTCGCGCCAGCTCTGATGCAGATAATTGGGCGGGAAGGCGCGGCCGTTGTCCTGCAACTCCCACGTGGTCGGCTGACGTGGGTGGCAGCGTGGGAACATCGCGCATTCCCGCGGCAGCCGCGAGCCCTTCCGCAGATTGCAGTCCCCGCAGGCGGTGACCACGTTCTGCCACGTCGTGCGGCCCCCACGGCTGCGCGGCACCACGTGATCGAAGGTCAGGTCGGGCGCCGGGTACCGCCCGCTGCAATACTGGCATTGGAACGCATCACGCAGGAACACGTTGAACCGGGTGAACGCCGGCCGTCGTGCCGAGGGGATATAATCCTTCAGCGCAATCACGCTCGGTAGCCGCATGGTCAGGGACGGCGACCGCACCTCGGTTTCGTATTCCGACAGCACCGAGACACGGTCGAGGAACACGGCCTTCACCGCGTCCTGCCATGCCCACACGGATAGCGGGAAATACGACAGCGGGCGGAAATCCGCGTTCAGTACCAGCGCAGGAAAAAATTGACCGCCGTCGGGCAACCGCCGCTCTCCTTCGTTCGGACGGCGTGGCGACGAACACGAATCGCCGATCGCCATTATCTTGTGCGCCGCCGAAGATAACAGCCTATATCGCAGAGCCGAGACAAGCTGCAAGCCGTGCGCCGGCCGATGTCATCGCGCTGTCAAAAGGTTGGGAACGCGCGCTGCAGGAACAACGCACCCATCGAGATGCCGACGTCGTCGATTCCGTGCCCCAGCGCGGGAACGAATACCGACTCGACCGGCACGCCTACCTGCAGCAATTGCCGCTCCGCATCGCGCGAGCGCGCCGCCGGGACCACATCGTCGATCTCGCCATGCACCAGCAGCACCGGTGGCCGGTGCGTCAACTCGGCAGCCAGCGCCTCCGGCGCGACCAGCGCGCCGGAATAGGCCAGGATACCGCGCGGCGCTACCTTGCGGCGCAACCCGGCGAATAGCACCATCATGGCACCCTGGCTGAACCCGACCAGGGCATAAGCGTCGTCCGGCAAATGCAGCCGCGCCAACTCTGCGTCGATAAACCGATCGAGGAACGGAGCCGCGCGCCGCACGCCGGCTGCCATTACCGAGGGCGTGCGGTCCGCGACGCTCCACCATTGCCGGCCGAACCCCGACTCATGCGGAAACGGTGCATCCGGCGCCGCAAATGCTGCGTCCGGCAGTGCATTGCCCCAGGACGGAGCCAGATCGATCAGATCGTGCCCGTCGGCACCCAGCCCGTGGCAGATCAGCACAAGCTGCCGGGCGGCGCCTTTTGAGGCAGGTCCCCAGCGCGGTCCATCGAGGTCGTTCATCGGCAACTCCCCAGCGGCAACTCCCCAGCGGCAACCCTATTGCCGGCAGGGCGGTTAGCCGCTTCCTTTGCCCAATGTCCATCGTGACCCGCTTTGCGCCAAGCCCGACCGGTTTCCTGCATCTCGGTCACGCGCATGCGGCGCTGGTCGCCTGGCGGCGGGCACGGCGAGCCGGCGGGCGTTTCCTGCTGCGGATCGAGGATATCGACCAGACCCGCTGCCGGTCTGAATTTGCCCGGGCTATCCTCGAAGACCTGGCTTGGCTTGGACTCGACTGGGATGGTCTGCGGGTGCAATCGGAACACCTGCCCGAGTACCGGGCGGTGATCGATGATTTGGCCACCCGGTCGTTACTGTATCCGTGCTTCTGTACACGTGCCGAAATCGCCCGGGAAATTGCCCGTTCGGCCGCCGCTCCGCATGCGCCGGACGGCAGCGTCCGGTATCCGGGCACGTGTCGAGGCCTGCCAGTTGACGAGCGCACCATCCGGATAGAAGCCGGACGGCCCTATGCACTGCGACTGGATATGACGTGCGCGCTCGCGGCTGTCCCAGGAACGCTGACCTACGAGGAAGAGGGGGAGGGGACGGTTGCATGCCACCCGGATCGCTTCGGCGACGCCGTGCTTGCGCGCAAGGACGTACCGGCGAGCTATCAGCTCTGCGTCACGCATGATGACGCCGTGCAGGGAGTCACGCTGGTAACCCGAGCCGTCGACCTGAAACCTTCGACCGATCTGCAGCGGTTGCTTCAGGCTCTGATGGGGTGGTCGGCACCGCGATACGCCCACCACCCGCTATTGATCGATCCAGCCGGGCGCCGATTGTCGAAGCGGGA
>DATIMO010000126.1:0-2257 GCA_035475215.1 Acetobacteraceae bacterium
CTGGCGGTTTTCGTAATTGATCAGCGGCAGCCAGCGTTCATATCCCGCCACAGCCGCATCGCTCCGGCCGGCGAACCAGTCATCCAGTATCGCCCGGAACGCGTCCGGATATCCGCCGCCTGTCATGCTGCCGGTCGCACCCGCATCGAGGTCCGCCATCAGCGTGATGCCTTCCTCTCCATCCCAGGGGCCTTCGACCGCCTCACCGCCGAGCCGGATGATCTCCCGCAGCTTCGACGCCGCACCGGATGACTCGATCTTGAAATAGGAAACGTTAGCAATCTCGCGCGCCAATTGCGCCAGGAACGCAGCCGAAAGCGGCGTCCCGCTGACCGGCGCATCCTGGATCATCACCGGAATGTCGATCGCCGCTGCAACCGCGCGGACGAACTCGAAGATGCCAGGTTCGGTCACACGGATGGTGGCACCGTGATAGGGCGGCATCACCATCACCATCACCGCGCCGGCGTCCTGCGCGCGCCGGCTACGCTCTGCGCAGACGCGGGTGCTGAAATGCGTCGTCGTCACGATCACCGGCACGCGTCCGCCGACATGCTCCAGGATCGTCCGGGTCAGCACGTCGCGCTCGTCGTCGCCCAGCACGAACTGTTCGGAGTAGTTGGCCAGGATCGCCAGGCCATTCGATCCGGCATCGATCATGAAATCGACTGCCCGGCGCTGGCCGCCCAGATCAAGCCCGCCCCGCTCATTGAAGATGGTGGGAACGACAGGAAAAACCCCGCGATACCGGGGCCGTGTGGGAGAACCGCTCATGCGTCACCTGCAGGCTTGCGAGTTGCGACATGTCGCCCGAAGCCCGGGCACCTGTCCACTGGCTGTGTCCTGGCTGTGTCCTGGCTGTGTCCTGGCTGTGTCCCCTGGCACGTGCGCGCCAATCTTGTATCGTGGCGCCAACGGGGACGGGAGCGAGCCATGGCGGCGGACAATGACTGGCTGGATGCCTCGATCGTGGCCGCACACGGCGTCGGCTGGTCGCGCCGGCCGCGCTTGCACGAACTGACCGAGGCGGCGCAGGGTCGCTACCATTACACGATCGGCCCGTATTCCGACCCTGTGCTGACGGTGCAGCCCGGCGATCGCATCCGTATCGAAACCCGCGACGCGTTCGAGGGCGCCATCCGCACCGAGCAGGACAAGCCCACCGAACGGCTGCGCATGCCGTTCGTGAACCCGCAGAACGGCCCGATACTTATCGACGGTGCCGAGCCCGGCGACGCGTTGGCGGTGCACATCGAATCGATGCTGCCGCGCGGCGACAACCCACGTGGCACATGCTGCATGATTCCGCATTTCGGCGCATTGACTGGTACAACGTACACCGCACTGCTGAACCCGGCCTTGCCGGAACTGACCCGCAAGATCCACCTGGACGAAAAGCACGTGCGCTGGAGCGAGCGCGTCACGCTGCCCTACAACCCGCATATTGGCACGCTGAGTACGTCGCCGGAGATCGACTCGATCAACTCGCTGACGCCGGATCAGCACGGCGGCAACATGGACCTGCCGGACATGGGCCCGGGCAGTGTCACGTATCTGCCGGTGCGCAGCCCGGGCGCGCGATTGTTCATTGGCGATGCGCATGCCTGCCAGGGTGATGGCGAAGTGTGCGGCACGGCGGTCGAGTACGCTTCGGTCACCACCATCCGTGTGGACGTGATCAAGCGCTGGCCGATCCAGTGGCCGCGGCTGGAGCGCGCTGATTTCATCATGGCCATTGGCAGCGCCCGCCCACTCGAGGACGCCTCCCGCATCGCATACTGCGAACTGATCCTGTGGATGGAGGCCGAATATAGCTTCGACCGCTGGGACGCTTACATGATGCTGAGCCAGTGCGGGCGCGTGCGGCTGGGCAACTTTGTCGATCCGAAGTACACAGTGGGTGCCGGCATATTGAAGACGTATCTTGCGCAATCACCCACCGCTGCGGGAGCCGGCTGATGGACCTGGGACTGACCGGCCGGAAGGCCCTGGTGACCGGCGGCACGCGCGGGATCGGCCGCGCCATTGCCGAGCTGCTGGTGGCCGAGGGCGCGCATGTGGGGATCTGCGCCCGCGATGCCGCCGCGGTGACCGAGGCGGTGGCGGCACTGTCCACGAGGGGCGTCCAGGCGATGGGCCGTGGGTTGGACGTGGCGGACGGGGCGGCGCTGCATCAATGGGTGCAGGACGCAGCGGGCGTGCTGGGTGGGCTGGATATTGTCGTGTCCAACGTTTCTGCATTGGCGATCGGCCAGGA
>DATIMO010000127.1:0-7823 GCA_035475215.1 Acetobacteraceae bacterium
GCAGCGTATCCGGGCAGCCGCGACCGTTGCAGCGTCCGCGCCCGGTGACGCTGAATGCCGGCTTTTCGCCGGCGGGACGGGATTTCGCGGCGCGGGTGGCGGATTTCCTGTTCACCACGTTCATCGATATTGATGCGGGGCAGGCGCATATCGCCGATATGCGGCAGTGTGCGGCGGCGGTCGGCCGGGAGGTGGGGGTGTGCGCGACCTGCCACGTGGTCTGTCGTCCGAGTCAGGCCGAGGCGGAGGATTATTACGATCATTACGCAGTTTGGATGGAAGACAGCGACGCGGTGGATTTTCACATGGGAAGCAAGGCGAAGCATTCGTCATCCCATGACCCGGCTGCGTACCGGTTGCACCGGAAGCGCTTTGCCGGTGGCGCCGGGACTTATCCGCTGGTCGGAACGCCGCGACACGTTGCCGATGAGATGATCCGTATTAGTGCGGCTGGCTTCAGTGGGACGACCGTTTCGTTTGTCAATTTTGGCGACGAACTGCCGTTCTTCATTCAGGCGGTGCTGCCGCTGCTGCGACAGGCGGGTCTGCGCGGATGATGGCGTTCCGTGGCGGAATGCGCTTCGCTGTTCCGCCCTACGTTGAATCACCGAGAACTGCGCTCAGGAATTCGCGTGTGCGGGCCTGCGAAGGTTGCGAGAAGATCTGTGCCGGATGGCCTTCCTCGACGATGCGGCCGCGGTCGAAGAAGCAGACCCGGTCGGAAATCTCACGAGCGAACCGCATCTCGTGCGTCACCATGATCATCGTCAGATCGTGCTCATGGGCGAGATCGCGGATAACGCTTTGCACCTCGCCCACCAGTTGCGGATCCAGCGCGCTGGTCGGTTCGTCGAACAGCAGCACGCGCGGGCGCATTGCCAGCGCACGGGCGATGGCGACGCGCTGCTGCTGGCCGCCCGAAAGCTGTCCGGGATAGGCGTCGCGCTTGTCCAGCAGTCCGACCATTCGCAGCAGTTCCAGCGCGCGTTCCTCGGCGACGGCGCGACCGAGCCGCAAAACCGCGATCGGCGCCTCGATCAGATTGCGCAGCACGGTCATGTGCGGGAACAGATTGAAGCTCTGGAATACCATGCCGACGCGGGAGCGGATCTCGCGCAGATGCCGTTCGCTGGCGTGGAACACGCCACGGCCACGCGGTTGGTGGTAGGACAGACCATCGATCTCGACCCGCCCGTCCTGGAACGGTTCCAGCGTCATCAGTATGCGCAGCACGGTCGATTTGCCGGAGCCGCTCGGACCGATCAGCGTGACCTTCTCACCCGAGCGCACGCTGAAATCGAAGCCGTCCAGCACGGTGAGCGGCCCGAAGCGCTTTGCCACCTGATCGAAGCGGACCATCGCGGTCATCGCAGCGGGATCCCGCTGCGGGGCAGCGACCATTCCAGCCAGCGTATCCCGGCCGAGCAGATCAGCGTGAGGATCAGGAAGATCAGCCCCACCATCGACAGCGGGACGAGATATTCGAAGGTGCGATCGCCGATCACGTTGGCGAGGTTCAGCATATCAACGATCGATACCGTGGACAGGACCGGCGTCTCTTTCAGCATCGATACCAGATAGTTGCCGAGTGCCGGCAGTACGCGGGGGATTGCCTGCGGGATCAGCACGTCTCGGTACGTCTGCCAGCGTGACAGGTTCAGCGCCGCGCTGGCTTCCCACTGGCCGCGGCGGATCGCATCCAGGCCGGCGCCGTAAACTTCCGACGTGTAGGCGCTGTACTGCAGGCCCAGCGCGATCGCGCCGGTCATGAACGCCGGCAGCACGATGCCGTATTTCGGCAGCACAAAGTAAAGGAAATAGAGTTGCACCAGCAACGGTGTGTCTCGGACAAATTCCACAAATCCGGCGACAGGCCATGATATCAGCCGGCTGCCGGACCGCCGCAGCAGCGCCCAGACGATGCCGAGCACCATTGCGATGACGAATCCCAGGGCGGTGGCGGCCAGTGTGACTTCCAGGCCGATCAGCAGGATGGGCAGGATCGAAATCGCGAAGCTTAATGGGGTACTCAGGTCCCAACTGTGACCGTACATCATGCCATGCGCACCCTGGGGATCGCCGCGCCATGCCGCAGCCGCGATTCCAACCACCGCATGACGCCCATCACCACCAGCGCCACGGCAAAATAGAGCAGCAGGGTTTCGATGTAGATGGGCACACTGTCGAGCGTCAGATTACGCAACTCCTGTGCCCGGAACGTCAGGTCGGTGATGGTGATCATCGACACCAGCGCGGTGTCCTTCAGGTTCTGCACCGCCAAGTTGGCGAACGGCGGCATCATCTCGACCACCGCCTGCGGCAGCACGATGCGCCACAGCGTATGGCGGCGCGGCAGGTTCAGAGCCCGCGCGGCCTCGTGCTGGTCATTCGGTACCGCCAGGATGGCACCGCGCACCACTTCGGCGCCGTACGCGCCGATGTTCAGCGCCAGCCCGATGATGCCGGTCATGATCGGGTCCATCGAAAACCCAAGCAGCGGCAATGCGTAGTACAGCCAGAAAAGCTGCACGAGCAGCGACGTGCCGCGGAAAATCTCGACATAGATGATGGCGATACCGGCAAGCAGCCAGCCGCCGCTGGCGCGTGCGATGCCGGCGGCGAAGGCGAGAACGGCGCCCAGCGCGGTGGAAGCCACGGCGATGATCGCCGTGATCTCGGCGCCTTTCAGCAGTGGGCCGAGATAGTTGAGGGCGTGCATCATGAATACGGCGGCGCATCGTTATGAATGTAACGATACATCGTCCTGTCCGCGCTTGTCCCCGGGCATCCACGTCTTGGTGCCACGAAGAACAGACGTGGATGGCCGGCCTTCGCCGGCCATGACGTGCTCATTTTCCGGCGCACAGCTCGGCCATTGTCTTGGTCTGCGCGGCTTCGACGCTCTGTTCGCTGAGCCCGTATGAGGTAAGGATCTTCTTGTAATCGGGCGTCTTCTTGAACGCGATCAGCGCGGCGTTGAACGCCTTGTACAGATCTGCGTCCTGCTTGCGGAAACTGAAGCCGCCATAGCTGCGGATCGGCTTCCCGTTCACCACCGGGTCCTTGAAAGGCTGCGCGGCGGCAACATCCTTGCTGTGCGCGGCCAGCCGGGCCACGGTTAGTTCGGTTGCGGCGTAGGCGTCGGCGCGCCCGGTCTCGATCGTGGACAGTGCATCGGCGTTGTTCGGGATCATCACCATCTGCGAATCCGGAACCCCGAGCGCGTGCAGGAAATCGAGTTGATCCGCACCACTGACGATCGCGACCTTCAGCGACGTATCCTTCTTGATGTCCTCATAGGAATGCAGGCCCTTCGGGTTACCGGCTTTTACCAGTAGTCCCTCGCCGTAACTGGAATTGGGCTCGGTGAACTCCACCTGCTTGCAGCGATCCGGCAGGATGTTCTGTTCGGCAGCCACGAAATCGAACCGGTTCGCCTTCAGCCCGGGGATCAATGATCCGAACGGAGTCACCACCCATTCGATTTCAGGGATGCCGAGCGATTTAACCACAGCAACAGCTACGTCGGGGCCGATGCCAGCGGCCTTGCCGCTTTCGTCCATGTAGCCATATGGAATTTCATTGGCTGTAGCGGCGCGGATGTAGCCCTGCTTCTTGGTCTGCTCCAACTTTCCCGCGGCATGGGCACTGCCGATCAGCGCCAGCGCGACCGCGGCAACCGCGGCCCGTCTGCCCCAACGTATCACCATTATTCTGCTCCCTCGGTTATCGTTGCGACCACGGTGATGCAGTCGCCAGCTTTGACCAGACCGGGAAAGTGCCGCGCAGCGAGGATTCCGTCCAGTGCGGCCCGATGCTCTGCCGGCGCCAGGCCGGTCCGCCCGATCGGGTGAATGCGCGCCAGTATTTCGCCGGACCGTACGGGATCGCCGAGGTCCTTGCATGGCTCGATCATCCCGTCGTCCTCGGCGAAACCGAAGCAACGGTCGGACGGCATGTCCAGCCAACGTGTCGGCGCCGTCTCGGGTCTGCCAGACACAATGCCGCAATGATGCAGCAGGTTGCGCACGCCGCGCCTGGCGATTGCCACCGTTGCTGCGCGGCTGGTGCCGCCGCCTCCGAGTTCGGTGGTGATGAACACCTTGCCCATGGCTTCGGCGGCGGTGTCGTACATGCCGACGGCATCGATCTCCAGCATCTTCATCGAATAGGGTGCCGCGAACGCGGCCACGGCGGCGAAGCACCGTGCCTGCTGATCGGGATCCTGCAACACGTGGGCGGCCGCGTATGGCAGGAAGTCCAGCGTCCTTCCGCCTGAGTGGAAATCCAGCACGACATCCGCCATAGGCAACAGATATCGCATGAAATAATCGGCGATCTTCTGGGTGATTGTGCCATCCGGGCGGCCGGGAAAGCTGCGATTCAGATTACCCTTGTCGATGGGTGAGGTTCGCGTGCCGGCGCGAAACGCAGGATAATTCATTGCCGGTACGATGATGACCCGCCCAAGAACGGATTCCGGCGTCAGCGTGCGGGCCAGATCCCACAGCGCGATCGGTCCTTCATATTCGTCGCCATGATTGGCACCGGTCAGCAGCGCTGTTGTCCCCTTCCCGTGCGCGATGACGGCGATCGGGATCATCACCGATCCCCACGCGGAATCGTCGCGGCTATGTGGCAGGCGAAGGAACCCGTGCTGTACGCCGGGCGCGGTGAAATCGACCGTTGGTGTGACCGGTGACGGTGGAAGCGCGTCCGTCATGCGGTCAGTGCTTGACGAACAGGGCGCGCGGCACGTTGGCCAGACACTCGACGCCGGTTTCGGTGATCACGATGCTTTCGGTGATCTCCATGCCCCAGCTTTCCTGCCACAACCCAGTCATGAAATGGAATGTCATGCCCGGGCGCAACTCGGTGCGATCACCGGGCCGCAGGCTCATGGTGCGCTCGCCCCAGTCGGGCGGGTAGCTCAGACCGATCGGGTAGCCGGTGCGGTTGTCCTTGACGATGCCGTAGCGCTTCAGCACGGCGAAGAACGCGTTGGCGATGTGTTCGCAGACATTGCCGGGCCGAGCGGCGGCAAGTCCGGCGTCCATGCCTTCCAGCACCGCTTTCTCGGCCTCCAGGAATGCTGGCGGTGGCTGGCCCAGGAACACGGTGCGCGACAAAGGGCAATGGTACCGTCTGTAACATCCGGCAATTTCAAAGAACGTGCCTTCATCGCGTCGCAGCGGCCGGTCGTCCCAGGTGAGATGCGGCGCCGATGCTTCCTCGCCGGACGGAAGCAGCGGGACGATGGCGGCATAGTCCCCCCCGAAACCATCAACGCCACGGATCGCGGCGTCGTAGATCTCGGCCACTAGGTCGCACTTGCGCATGCCCGGCTCGATGCGATCCAGGATTCGCTGGTGCATGGCTTCAACGATGCGCGCAGCGCGGCGCATGTAGTCCAGTTCCTGCGGGCTTTTCACCGCGCGTTGCCAGTTCACTAGCGCGGTGGCATCGGCGAAGCGTGGTTGCGGCAGGTTGCGCTGCAGGGACGCGAAGGCGGCGGCGGAGAACCAGTAGTTGTCCATCTCCACGCCGATCGTGCTCGGTTTCCAGCCGCGGTCCTGTATCAGGCGCGACAGCACGTCCATCGGGTGCCGGTCGGGTGATTGCACGTAGTGGTCGGGGTATCCGAAGATGTTGTCGTGCAAAAGATACGCGGTGCGCTTCGCCCCGTTGGCGTCCTGACCGCGGCCGAACCACACCGGTTCGCCATCGGGCGGCACCAGAACGCATTGATGCACATAGAACGACCAGCCGTCGTAGCCGGTCAGCCAGGCCATGTTGGACGGATCACTGACGATCAGCAGGTCGATTCCCGCTTTGTCCATTGCCGATCGGGTCTTGGCCAAACGATCGGCATACTCGGCGCGGGTGAAGGGCAAGGCGGGCGCGTTCACTGCATCCTCCTGACAATCCGATCGTGCAGCGCGGGATCGATGTTGCCGCCGGAAACTACAACGACTGTCGGACCGCGCGGCGCGACGACACCGGCAAGCAGTGCGGCGATACCGACCGCCGCACCACCCTCGATAATCTCGTGCTCGACAAGATCCGCGTGGCGGATGCCGTCGGCAATGGCTTCTTCAGAGACAAGAACCGCATCATCCAGCAGGTCGCGGATCATCCGGAACGTATATCGGTTGGTCAGGCCGATGCCGCCGCCGAGCGAGTCGGCCAAAGTCGGCAGTTCTTCAACAGGCACCGGGTGACCGGCCGCGAGGCTGGCATGCATCGCCGCCCCACGTTCCATGCTGACACCGACCATCCGCGCCTGTGGGCGCAATGCCTTCACGGCGGCGGCAATGCCCGCGGCCAAACCGCCCCCTGAGAGCGGGACCAGCACCAATTCGACGGTCGGCACATCCTCCAGGATTTCCATGCCGATCGTGCCCTGGCCGGCGATGATCGCCGGATCGTCGAATGGGGGCACCAACGTCAGCCCTTGCTCGCGCGCCAACCGGCGGGCTTCGTCTTCCGCTTCATCCTGCGAGCGGCCCGCTACGCAAATCTCCGCGCCGAGCGCGGCGATCGCTGCTTTCTTGTTTGCTGGAACCAGGCTGGACAGACAGACCACGCATCGAATGCCTTGGGCCGAAGCGGCGTACGCCAGCGCTCGGCCGTGATTGCCGGTGGACACCGTGACCAAGCCGCGCGATTTCGCACCCGGCGGCGCCGTCAGCACGGCGTTGGTGGCGCCACGCAGCTTGAAGCTGCCGGTCGTCTGGCGGTTCTCCAGCTTCAGGAATACCGGCACGCCGCAGCGTTCGGTCAATGAGGACGACCGACTGGTCGGCGTACGCAGGACCTGGCCGGCTATGCGGTTTCCTGCCTGCTCTATGTCTTCGATGCCGATTTCTCGGGGACTTTGCATCCGCGGCACAATATGCGCGTCGGTGCGGCGGTCAACTTGCCTTCATTGCAACGGCGTACGCGGATCGAACCCTGTGCCGGGCCGCCAGACCGCCACTCAGCCGCGGATGGAATGCTGTCGCCGCGGCCACATCACCGCACTGGGATAGTCCTGCTGCAGTCCCAGCTTCCCCCCGCCCGGCGCTTGTTCCACGACGATCCGCAACGTCACGCCCGCCGACCCCACTTCAAGCTGCTTCTGCCCCTTGCGTGGCAACGGCACACTGATCCGTGCGCAGTAAGCCACCAGAAGCGCAGCCAACGCCTCGGCGGCCACTGTCACGCGTTTCTCGGGGTCCGCATTGCTCCGGAACACCACCGCCCGCTCATCGGGCTGGAAATCCACCCAGCCGACCTGCCCCGGACGCAGCCCCAGAGCCTCGGCTACGCGGGGCGCCGCCGCCAGAGCCCGCAGGATCTCATCCCCGTCAAATTCGACGCTTCGCTGCTCCACCACCGGCAAGCCGACGTCTCCGTCCTTGCATGACACACGTCAATTGCACGGCCTGATGAACAAACCCTCAACGCTTCACGCTGCGGTGAGCCGACGCGTCAGGCCGATGGTCGGACCGGCACTATGCGGTAGGGTGCCCATATCCCGCGCCACCTTTCGCATGATCACACCCCGCCCACCGCACGTTCCGATCGACCCGACCGCCATCCTTGAAAGCATGGGGGACGCGTTCTATGCGCTCGATAAGCAGTGGCGCATCGTTTACGCCAACCAGCGGGCGCTGCGGTTCTGGAACCTTTCGGCCGATCACGTAATCGGCCGGGTCATCTGGGATCGCCTGCCACAGCTCCGCGGCACCTTGAATGAAGACGTGCTCCGCCGGGCGCTCGCGGAACAGCGCGCCATCTCGTTCGAAGCCATTTCCCCGACCACCGGCATCTGGGTCGCC
>DATIMO010000128.1:0-6454 GCA_035475215.1 Acetobacteraceae bacterium
CTCGGTCCACTTCGGATCGACCATCTCTGTCGCGCTGGACCGCTGGTGCATCGCCGCCTCGCCCATCCCAGACGCAAGCGAAAACCCGCCATCTGCTATCCGATCCGGCCGCTAATTTAACGCGTATGCGGCCTTCGCCGGGCATGAGTGCGTCCGCGGGGTGCAAGTCCCCGTCGCACGGAGTCACGCGTGCGCAATCGAAGGAAACTGCGTCGCCGCGAGGCGGGGTGGGGAGCAACCGGAGGTGGAACAGCAGCCCGTAGGCTGACGAACCCGATTCGGCGGACTGTTGCGGCGAGCCTGCTCATGTGTGGTGAAGCCTGGAACAGACCGGACACGCTGAGGTGACTGATAAAGCGATGCCCGGGCGCAGGACGTGGTTGGGGGCGGGATGCTGGGACGGCAGAGCGGCTGAAGCGGAGAGACCTGATGGGTTCGGGCGAGCCCGCCAGGGGTCAGAGCCCGCATAGTACCGCTGTGGCGCAAGCCACGAGAGGGACGGGCAGCAAAACCGTGCCGAGGGAAGGTGGGCAGGAAGGTGGAGGCGTGAGGAACGGATCGATGCAAGAGCAAGCATCGGCAGTGCCGGAGACGGCTAAGCGAGGTGCAGACGCCGCAGGCGCGAGGTCGCACGACCTGAGCTGGGCGGAAGCCTCGATCTGGACCGAACGCATGGTGTCGGCGCTGGTCAACAGCTTGCCCCTGCGAAGGCGGGGGGCGTCCGAGGACGCAAATGGTATAGCCTGATGGACAAAGTCTGCGCTCCGGCCACGCTGCTGGCATCCTGGCAACGGGTCCGCGCCAAGGGCAGCGCTGGTGGCGTGGACGGGCGGAGCATCCAGCGGTTCGGGGCGCGGGCAGAGACGTATCTGTCTGAACTGAGCGAGAGTTTGCGGACGGGGGCCTACCGGCCGCAGGCGATCCGACGAGTGGAGATCCCGAAAGGCGATGGCAGGACGCGACCGTTGGGCATCCCAACGGTCAAGGACCGCATCGCACAGATGGCGGTCAAGCTGGTCATTGAACCGATATTCGAGACGACGTTTCATCCGAGCAGTTACGGCTTCCGGCCAGGACGCACGTGCAAGGATGCGCTGCGCGAGGTGGACCGGCTGATCCGGGACGGCCATTGCTTTGTGGTCGATGCCGATCTGCAGGGCTATTTCGACAGCATTCCGCACCTGCGCCTGATGCAGCGGGTTGGCGCAGCCATCAGCGATGGTGGTGTGCTGGCCCTGCTGCAAGGCTGGCTCGCCCAGGACATCATGGATGGAATGCAGCGCTGGACGTCGACCGGGGGAACGCCGCAAGGTGCGGTGATCAGTCCGTTGCTGGCGAACATCTACCTGCATCCGCTCGATGAACACATGGCCGGGCTGGGTTACCGGATGGTCCGCTATGCGGATGATTTCGTCGTGCTGTGCCGCACCGAGGAGGCGGCGCAGGCCGCCCTGGCGCAGATTCGTGCCTGGGTGTCCGCGGCCGGCCTGACCCTGCACCCGGGCAAGACCCGCGTAGGGGACTGCCGGCAGCCGGGCCAAGGCTTTGATTTCCTCGGATACCGGCTTGAAGCGGGGCGGCGCTTCGTGCGCAAGAAGAGCCTCGACCGGCTCAGGGATGCGATCCGGGCCAAGACGGGACGCTCGCGCGGGGACAGCCTCACGCGCATCGTCGCCGATCTGAACCCGACGCTGCGGGGCTGGTTCGGCTATTTCAAACATGCGGACCGCATCGAGTTCGACCGGCTGGATGGTTTCGTTCGACGACGACTGCGCGCCCTGCTGCGCAAGCAGGACAAGCGGCCGGGCTTCGGGCGCTGCCAGGCGGACCGTCAACGCTGGCCCAATGCGTTCTTCGCGGCTGCCGGGCTGTTCGCCCTGCATGCGGCCGGGCAGGCAGCGAGACATCACCGATGAGGAAACCACCAACTGGAGAGCCGTATGCGGGAAAACCGCCCGTACGGTTCGGAGGGCCGGGGGAGCGATGCTCCTCCCGACCCCCATCGGTTTCGTGCATGGAAATTTCTGGATTCCCGCTTACGCGGGAATGACGGTAGTGGGTCAATGTTATCACTGATGGTATTATAGGCTAGGCCACCACAACCTGATCGCCCACAACACTGCTGCAGCCAGGGCGCCGGCAAACAGATCATCTGCCATGATCCCGAGGGGCCCATGCTGCCTGTCGGCCCAGCCTACGGGCCCGAGCTTGGTGATGTCGAGCAGACGGAACAGCGCGAAAGCAGCCAGCAGCCCCAGTGACGTCGGCTGGGACAGGCCGAGCAGGGCGATCCACTGCCCGGCAACCTCATCGATGACCACCCATCCGGGGTCGCCTTCAACGCGCGCGACGCGGACCGCCCACAATCCGCCCAGACTTGCCGCGGCGGCGGCGGCCGGCAGCACCCAGGCTGGTCCCAGCATCAGGCCGCCGCCGATCACCGTTGCCAAACCTGCCGCGGCGGTGCCGGGCGCCAGCGGAGTACGCCCGATGCCCATCCCGCACGCCGCGAGCCGGGCGATACGGCGCAGGATCACTGGCTCCATTGCGCCAGCAGCGCGGTTCCCGTTTCGTGGCGGCGCGCGCTGTAGATGGTTACACTCTCCAACACGCGTTGCACGTAGTTGCGTGTTTCGCCGTACGGGATCAGCTCGATCCAGTCCAGCATCTCGGGCTTGCCGGTTCGGGGGTCGCCGTTGTCGGCCAGCCACCGGTTCACCTTAGCCGGGCCCGCGTTGTAGGCGGCGACGGCCAGCGGCAGCGAGCCGGAGAACTGGTCGAGCAGCCCCCGCATGTAGGCGGCGCCAAGCTGCATGTTCTGCGCCGGATCGCTTACCAACGATACCTGTGTGACGGGGGCGGCGCCGAGCTGCCGGGCCAGGGCTTGGGCGGTTGCGGGCATGAGCTGCATCAAGCCGCGTGCCCCGGCAGGGCTGACGACCCCGTGATCGAAGCTGCTTTCCTGCCGGATCAGTGCAAACATCACTGCCGGGTCGATCTGGCCTGCCGGCGGCGCGACCGGCATCGGCCAGCCGTCGTTCGGCAGCAGCCGGCCTTCCAGCCCCATGCGACGGGCGACGAACACTGCCGTGTCAGGCATTTCCAGCGCCAGCGCGAGCCTGGCGCACAGCGCCTGCTCGACCGGAGACGGGGCAACGTCGTTCATCCGCAGCAGGAAGGCGCGTGCACGTCCGGGTTCACCCCAGGCCACCAGGATGACGGCGGCACGGACGAGTTCATGGGCGGTGAAGCTCCAGGCCCGATCGCCGGTGAAGGTGGGGTCGGCGGCGGCATCGATCCGGACGGCGGGAGCCTCGCCCAGCGCGCGTGCCGCCAATTGCCCGTAGAAGGTCGTCGGATAGGCCGCGGCGCGTTCGTATTCGGCATGTGGGTCGCGTCCCGCCGCGGCTTCGGCGCGGCCAAGCCAGTAATGTGCACGCCCCTGGGTGATCGCCGCGCGGGAGGCGTCGGCGAGGCGCTGGAACCGGGCGATGGCGATGGCCGGGTCGTTCAGCCGCCGCAGCGCGATGAAGCCGGCCAGGAAGGAGGCATCGGCGATGTCGGCCGATGCCGCGACAGTGCGGTCGTCGGCCATCAGCAGTGCGCCCTGGTTGTCGCCGTCCTTCAGCAACTCGCGGGCGAGGATGTTGCGCTCGGCCCAGAACGCAGGAACATGGTCGGCGGCTGCGGCTTCTGCCGAAAAGCCGCGGTCGCGCCAGAACGCGAGGGCGTCTGCGTCGCGCTGGGCGCGGCGGAGCCACCGTGCCTGATCCAGCACCAGCCCCGGATCATTCTGCTCGCCGGGGGGCAGCGACTGCACCCGCGTCAGGGCGTTGGATGCACCTTCGGACAAGGCGAGTCGCGCTTTCGCCGCGTTGCGCCGGTCCGGCGACAGGCGCATCACCTGGCGCGCGGCGGCGACGGGATCGGACCAGGCGAAATGTTGAAACCGCGCCCATTCGTCTGCCGGGGTGAGAGTCGCGCCCCAGCGCTTCAGGAACTCGGCCTCATTCCCCGGATCCGTGTACCCTGCGATCCAGGCTGCGCGCGCATCGGCGGCGGCGCGGTCGGAATTGGCGGCAGCGCCGAGTGCCAGCGCGCAGCGTGCCAGCGTGGCGGGCGCGGTGATCCGGCTTTGCAGACATGGCGCCAGCACGGCTTCGTCGCTGATCGTGGTGGCGATCGCTTCCTGTCGCCGGCGTTCCAGCACTGGCTGATTGGGCCAATCGGGGTTATCGGCGATGAACGCAGTGATCTCATCCGCGGTGGCCTGACCGGGTGAGAGCAGGCGGAAATAGCGGACAAGTTTGGCGGCGACCGGATCGGCGTAGCCGGCGGCCTCGGTTGTGGCATCGGCCCAACGATCGGCGTGAACCGCCGGCATCGGGTTCTCGGCGGCGCGCGCCGGGGCGATGGCGGCGAGCACCAGCAGGACAGGCAACAGGCGAATCGGCCACGGCATGCGAGACAGTGTAACCTGTCCCGATCTTGCGGTGCATCCCCCGGACGCCTAGCCTTGTATTCGGCTGTGTCGCCGATTTCCGGCGTTCGCAGAAGGTTTGGAGGAATCCATGTTCAAGGGATCGCTCGTCGCCCTGATAACGCCGATGCGCGCTGACGGGTCGATCGACGAGAAGGCCTATGCGGATTTCGTGGACTGGCAGATCAACGAGGGCACCAACGCGATCGTTCCGGTTGGGACCACGGGCGAATCGCCCACGCTGAGCCATGACGAGCACAAGCGGGTGGTGGAGATCGCGATCGACGTGGCGAGGGGCCGGGTGCCGGTGATTGCGGGCACGGGGTCGAACAGCACGGCGGAGGCGATCGAGTTGACCCGCCACGCCAAGAAGGCCGGTGCTGACGCGGCGCTGATCGTGACGCCCTATTACAACAAGCCGACGCAGGAAGGCATGTACCTGCATTTCTCGACGATCGCCGATACGGTCGATCTGCCGATCATCATCTACAACATCCCGCCGCGCAGCGTGGTCGACATGAGCGTGGAGACGATGGCGCGGCTGTCGGCGCACAGGAACATCGTCGGCGTGAAGGACGCGACGGCGAATCTTGCGCGTCCGTTGCATACGCGTCGAAGCTGCGGGGCCGGGTTCTGCCAGCTTTCGGGCGAGGACCACACTGCGGTGTCGTTCCTGGCCGCGGGGGGTGACGGGTGTATCAGCGTCACCGCCAATGTGGCGCCGCGGCTGTGCAGCGACATGCACAATGCCTGGCAGGAAGGCCGGGTGAACGAGGCGATCTCTATCCAGGACCGTCTGGTGCCGTTGCATGACGCGCTGTTTTCGGAGACCAGTCCTGGACCGGTGAAGTTCGCTGCCAGCCTGCTGGGGAAGACCACCGAGCATTGCCGATTGCCGCTGGCGCCGTTGGCAGAGGCCACGCGGCAACGCGTGCGCGCGGCGATGACCGAGGTGGGATTGTTGAATTAGATATTGTCATGTCCGTCTAGAGATCGTCATGCTCGGGTTTGTTTTCGCATCGTCATGCCCGAGCTTGTCCTGGGCACCCACGTCTTTGTGTCGGGAAGCTGGACGGGGATGGTCGGGACAAGCCCGGCCATAACGGTGTTGTAGATGGCCGAAGCGAAAGCCAGGAAGGGTCTGATCGCGCACGGGGTGGTTGCGCAGAACCGCAAAGCCCGCTTCGACTATGCAATCAAGGACACGGTCGAGGCGGGGATGGTGCTGCGCGGGCCGGAAGTGAAGTCGCTGCGCCTCGGCCGTGCCACGCTATCCGAGGCGTGGGCGGGGGAGCGTGACGGCGAGTTGTGGTTGTTCAACGCGTATATCCCGGAATACCAGGGCGGCGTGCTGTCGCGGTTCGAGCCGCGCGCCCCGCGCAAGCTGCTGCTGCACCGCAAACAGGTGCGCCAGCTTGCCGGCGCCGTGTCGCGTGAGGGGATCACGCTGGTGCCGCTGCAGATCCATTTCAATGATCGGGGGCGGGCGAAGGTGCTGCTTGGGCTCGGCGAGGGACGGAAGAAGGCCGACAAGCGCGCTGCCGTTGCTGCGCGCGACTGGCAACGTGATAAGGCAAGACTGATGCGGGCGCGAGGTTGATCCGACCCGTCGCGGTCACTCGCAGGTTGGCGGCTTGTATTTCGACCTGTTATTCAGGTTCTCAGTGAGCAAACTACTACCTTCGTTTACGACCGTTCAGAGGACTGGCGTTAGGTGGAAAAGCGGTGGATAACTTCCCAATGCTCAATGAAAAGAGTCACTTACAAGTGCCTGGGAATCCTTGACAAATTGGGTATGAACGACTACTTTTAGGGGTGGAATCTGAACCCAGGCATATCCTGGTAGTAGGATTCCCCCGGCGGGCGGCGCAAGTCGCCCGCCCTTAACGTTTACAGTCTCACAACCCCGAATCGGTGAGAGCGACTAGCGTGCATATTAAGCCGAACTTTACCCGAATTTGAGCGCAAGTCATT
>DATIMO010000129.1:0-22833 GCA_035475215.1 Acetobacteraceae bacterium
CAGGCTGCCATGCACCGCAAGCACGCCCATCGTGGCCAGCGCATTCTTGCGAACCGAAAACACCTTCAGCCGGTTGCGGATCACCCGCGTTGTGTTCAGGACGTGCTCAAGTTCCTCATCAGTCATCCGGGCGACGCGCAAAATGTCGAAGCCGTGAAATGCGCGCCGATACGCATCGCGCCGGTCCAGGATCGTCCGCCATGACAGGCCCGCTTGCGCGCCTTCCAGGGTCAGCATTTCGAACAGAGCGCGGTCGTCATGCAATGCTACTCCCCATTCCTGGTCGTGATACGCCATCATCGCCGGACTGCCGTTCGCCCAGTCGCAACGGCGGATCGTTGACGTCGGCACGGCCTGATCGCTACCGTCCGTCGGCTCGTGAGGTGGAGTGCGGCTCATATGTTCGGATCACGGATTGCCTGTTCCGATCTGTATCGCGAAGCGGTGACCGACACCACACTGCTGTCGACGACTTAATCATGCCGCCGGAAATCCATCAGCTCCGGCAGATGATCGCGTCGGCGCGCCGCGCTGTCGTGTTCACCGGAGCGGGCATCAGCACCGAGTCCGGCATTCCCGATTTTCGCAGTCCTGGCGGTATATGGACCAGGCAAGCGCCGATCTATTTCGACGAATTCCTGGCATCGGACGACGCGCGCCGGGAATCCTGGCGGCGCCGGTTCGAGGCCGATCCTGTTTTGCGCGCGGCCCGCCCCAATCGCGGCCATGTCGCGGTTGCCGAGTTGGTGCGCGAAGGCAAGGTCGCGGCGGTGATAACGCAGAACATCGATGGTCTGCATCAGATGTCCGGTGTTGCCGACCAGCAGGTGATAGAGCTGCACGGCAACATCACATATGCGACCTGCCTGGATTGCGCCCAGCGTTACACGATCGGGGCGCTGCGCGAGGATTTCGAACTGAATGGTCGGGCACCGCGGTGCGACGGTTGCGGCGGATTTGTGAAAACAGCAACGATCTCGTTCGGTCAGGCGATGCCGGTCGGACCGATGCAACGCGCTGAGCAGGAGACTCTGGCGGCGGACCTGTTCCTGGCGATCGGGTCGTCCCTGGTGGTCTATCCCGCGGCAGGATTTCCGGAATTGGCGAAACGAAGCGGGGCGAAGCTGATCATCATCAACCGGGAGGCGACCGGGCTGGACCGGATCGCCGACCTTGTGGTGAACCGGGGTATCGGCGAAGCGCTGGGAATGGCGGTTGGGATTTAATAGGGGGGCGGTTGGCTACGCAACCACTCCGGCATCGCGCAGCGCGGCAATTTCACCAGCATCGAAACTCGCTTCCCGCAGCACCGCATTTGTGTGTTCCCCCCGGCGAGGCGCCACGCGTGCCTCGGACGGCGTGCGCGAGAAGCGCGGCGCCGGTGCCGGCTGCATCACGCCTTCCACATCTACATAAGCACCACGCGCCACGGCCTGCTGATGGTGCCGCGTCTCACTGACCGACAGCACCGGTGCGAAACACACGTCGCTGCCTTCCATGATCTCGCACCATTCATCGCGCGTCTTCGATCGGAAGATTGCGGTCAGCCGCTCCTGCATCACCGGCCATGCGGAACGGTCCATCTGGTCGGGCAGCGGTTCCGCCGCAAGCCCAGTCTTTTCCAGAAGCAATGCGTAGAACTGAGGCTCGATCGACCCGATGGCGACGTATTTTTCGTCCTTCGTTTCATACGTATTGTAGAAATGCGCACCGCCATCCAGCATGTTCACGCCGCGCCGATCCTGCCACAACCCCGCGGCATGCGCCCCGATCACGGCACCGAACAGCAACGCGGCACCATCCACCATTGCCGCATCGACCACCTGCCCGCGTCCGGACCGCTGCGCTTCCAGCAGCCCGCACACCATTCCGAACGCCAGCAGCATGCCCCCGCCGCCGAAATCACCCACCAGATTGAGCGGCGGAACCGGCTTGTCGCCGGCCCGGCCGATCGCGTGGAGCACGCCGGTCAGCGCGATGTAGTTGATGTCGTGGCCGGCGGCCTTCGCCAGCGGTCCATCCTGTCCCCAGCCGGTCATGCGGCCGTACACAAGCTGCTGGTTGCGAGCGAGACACACGTCCGGACCGACGCCCAGCCGCTCGGCCACACCCGGGCGGAAGGGTTCCATCAACCCGTCGGCGTGGTCCGCCAGACGCAGCACCACCTCCGCGGCTCCGGGTTTTTGCAGATCGACCGCGATGGAACGTCGACTGCGGTTGTGGACCGCGTAGCGCGGATCGGGGAAGCGTTCCGGTCCGTGCGGCTGAAGACGATCCACTCGGATCACGTCAGCTCCGAGATCGCCCAGCATCATTGCTGCCATCGGTCCTGGGCCGATGCCCGCCAGTTCTATCAACCGGATTCCGGCCAGCGGACCCATGACGCTACTTCTGCTCCGCAATGATCCGATCGTACAGATCTCCCCAGGATGCCTTTAGCCTAGGATCAAGCTGGCGGGCCCGAGCGACGAAGGCAGGCATGTCGATGTCGGTCACGATTTCAGTCGTCTTGAATCCTTGCAACTTTTGGAGATCCACCTCCTCGGTCTGCATCGCGACACTGGCTTCATACTCGCCAGCCTCGTCGGCGGCCTGCTGGACTGCCTTCTGTTGTTCAGCGCTCAGGCTGTTCCAGAACCCCACGTTCATCGTCACGACCTGGCTCTGCTGGATGTGGTGCGTCAGCATGATGTATTTCTGTACCTCGTACAGCTTGCCGCTCAGGATCGTCGGCAGCGGATTTTCCTCGCAGTCGATCGTGCCAGTCTTCAAGGCAAGATAAACCTGCGGAAAGTTCATCGCGACGCCCTTGCCGCCCAGCACCTCTGCCGACAACAAATTCACCGGCGATGGCGGCGTGCGTATCTTCAACCCCGCTGCATCTTCCGGCCGGCGAATCAGTTTGTTGCAAGTGAGATTTCGACGCCCGTAGTACCAGGATGCGCTGAGGATCCGCAGCCCCTGATGCGCAAACTCCTCCTGAAAATGCGTGAACACGGCTCCTGACAGCACCTTGTGTTCCGAGTCCCAGTCCTTCCAGATATACGGCGCGTCCAGCACGCTGATATCCGGCACAAGGTTGCCCGCAGTTCCAGCGCCGGTCAGCGCCATCTGGATCGAGCCCTGCTTTTCCTGCTGCAGCACCTCGTTCTCACCGCCAAGCTCGTTGTTGGGAAAGATGGTGACGCTGATACTGCCCTCGGACAGCTTCTCGACGATGTCCTTGAAGCGCGTCGCGCCCAGTCCCATTGGGTCGGTGGCCGGCAAGGTGTGCGACAAGCGGATGGAGACGTGCCGATCCGCCGCGCCGGCGGGGGCGGTCGTCGCCAAACAGCCAGTCAAGAACGCAGCAAACACAAGCAAGATCCGGAACATCGCGTCTCCTTCCTTGTTGCCTCGGTTGCGGCACGAGGGATTGTCCCCGATGCTATGTGTGCGGCGAACCGGAGGCAACCTGGCATGACGCGTGTTTCGTGATTTTGCGCGGTTCCGCGCAGCGTACTGGATCGACCGGGCCTCCGCTGTTTATGATCGGGTCGCGATGCGCGCGGCCTGCCTCGTGCTGGTCGCGATGATATGTCTGGTCAGTGCACAGGTGTTCTTCCGCTATGTGCTGAACCTTCCGATCACCTGGTCGGAGGAGCTGGCCACCTATCTGTTCGCCTGGTTGATCTTCCTCGGCGCCACGGTCAGCATCCGTCGCAACGAGGCGCCGGCGCTGAACCTATTGGGGGACCGTCTGCCGCGGCGCGCTGCGTCCGTGCTGCATGCGGTGCGCGAGCTGTTGGCGCTGGCGATTAGCGCGGCATTGCTGTGGAAGGGCATCGGCGCGTGCATCGACATGATGGCGCAACGCTCGCCAACCATGCAGGTGCCGATGGGGATTCCGCTGCTGGTCGTGCCGATCGCCGCGGCGGGACTGGTGCTGCATTATGTCGCCCGCATTGTGGCATTGCTGGATGCAGGCTGGGCCATTGTAGGCGGCGCCGCGCTGGTTGTCGGCGTCGCGATTGTCGCAACCGGCCTCACGTCGTCGGACTGGCCAGTGCCGGCCCTGCTGCTGGCGATTGCCGTGGGCTTTGCGGTGGGCCTACCCGTGGCGCTGGCGCTGATCTGGGCAGTTGGGTTCGTGCTGCTGATGCAGGACCAATCCCTGTTGATCGTGCCGGAGCAGATGTTCACCGCGGCCAGCAACTTCATCCTGACCGCCATTCCGTTCTTCATGTTCACCGGCGCGGTGATGCAGGTGGGTGGGTTGGCGGATCGGCTGGTGACGTTTGCCGCCGCGCTGGTGGGGCGCTTCCGCGGCGGTCTGTTGTTCACCAACATCATCGCCAGCGCGATCTTCGCCGACATGTCGGGCTCCGCGGTGTCCGACACGGTGGCGATCGGCAGTGTGATGCTGCCTGGCATGATTCGCAGGGGGGTATCAGCGGGAATTTTCGACTGCGTTGCAGGCCGCTGCTGGCACGCTGGGCGTGCTGTTCCCACCAAGCATTGCCACGATCATCTATGCCTGGGTGGCGAACACGTCAGTAGCGGACATGTTCCTGGCGAGTTTCCTGCCCGCCTTCCTGGTGTTGCTGTCGTTTGCGGTGATCGCGTGGTGGCACGCTGCGCGCCACGCCTATCCACGTGAAGCTCCGGCCGGGGGGCGGCAAATTCTGTGTGCCTTCGCGCGGGCATTCTGGGCGCTGCTGACGCCGGTGCTGATTCTGATCGGCATTTTGTCCGGCGCGGTTACGCCGACGGAGGCCGGCGTGGTGGCCGCGGTCTATGCGGTGGTGATTTCAGTCGGTCCCTATCGATCGATGGGGATGGCCGAGTTGTGGGACAGCCTTGATCGCGCCGTCCTGGGCACTGCGCGGGTGATGTTCGTGCTTGCCGCTGCGGTGCTGCTCGGGTGGGAGATGATCATCCTGCAGGTGCCGCAGACACTGGCGGCCGGAATGCTGGACGTGTCACACAACGCGTTGGTGCTGCTGGTGATCCTGAACCTGGCGCTGGTGCTGGTGCACGGGGTGATGGAAACCTCGGCGACGCTGATCCTGCTGGTGCCCTTGGTGCTGCCGATCTTCACCGGGGTCGGCGTCGATCCGATCCATCTGGGGATCGTGTTTCTGGTGAACTCGGCGCTGGGCTTGCTGACGCCGCCGCTGGGGCTGGTGCTGTATGTGGCTGCGCCGATCACCGGGCTTCGGGTGGAGCGCCTGGCCCGCGCGGCGGTGCCATTCATGCTGGCGCTGGTGATCGATCTGGCGATCGTGGTGGTGTTTCCGCACATCTCCACAATCGTGCCATCGCTGGTGCATGGGTGAGGGGAGGGGGGCGGTTTATTCGCTCGGTCATGGCCGGAATATTGATTACGACCTGTTCTTGCGGCAAGAGGGGTCAATTTTAATGAGGGTGATCGCGCTAATCCTTTTTGGGAGTCTTCTGTGGAACCCCGTGAATGCCGCCATCTCGCGGGCGGACCTCACGGCGCACTCGTGGTGTGGATATATTAGGAATCAGGGCAAAAATTTTCGAGAAAGCTTCCAACCATCCGGTCAGGCTCTTGTACAAATGTACGATGGAAACTCAAAACCAGGAGCTCGATACGTTGGTTCATGGTCGTTGAACGAGCAAACCGGCACGGTTACTCAGACGATGAGGAATTCTGAGACTTTCCCGATAGATTTCGCGAACGACAAAAAAACTTGAAGCTCGGCTCCGGAGAGCTGTTGTTGGAATGCGATAACGAAGGAAAGCTCGATTTTCCTCCGCCACGATAGTTCCGCTACGGTCCAATGGACGACGGAAGCGGACGATCCCCACGGAAACCTCTTCGGTTCAATGCAATGGCCACACCAGCACGATCAGCGCCGTCCCCACCACCGCCACCATCACCGAAAGCGGCAACCCCAGCCGCCAGTAGTCGCCGAACCGGTAGCCCGCCGGCCCCATCACCAGCAGGTTGTTCTGGTGCCCGATCGGGGTCAGGAAATCGCAGGATGCGCCAAGCGCGACCGCCATCAGGAACGCCTCCGGCGCGACACCAAGATTGTGCGCCAGCGCCGCGGCCACCGGACCGATCACCAGCACTGCTGCCGCGTGATGCAGGAAGGGCGTGACGATCATCGCGATCACCAGCAGCAAACCGACCGCGAGCGAAGCGGGCATGTGGCTCATGATAGCGGTCAATCCGGTGGCGACCAGTTTCGCGGCTCCGGTGTCGCTCAGCGCCTCGCCCACCGGAATCAGGCAGGCCAGCATGACCAGGAGTGGTCCATCCAGCGCGTCATAGGCCTGTCGCGGGGATATAAGGCGCAGCAGCACCACCAGTACCGCAGCGATGAAGAACGCCGCTTCGACTGCCAGAACGCCCGAAACCACCAGGGCGATTGCCGCCAGCAAAATGACCAGTGCCGCCCAGCGCGGCGTTGTCTGTCCCAGCGTCAGATTGCGTTCGGCCAACGGCAGACAGCCGAGCTCGCGCAACGCCTCGCCGATCTGCGACCGACGCCCTTGCAGCACCACGATATCGCCGATACCGAACCGGCTCTCGCGCAACCGCGTGGTGATTCGCCGGTCGCCACGGGTCAGCGCCAACAGGTTCACCTGGAACCGCTGGCGCAGATGCAGGGTGCGCGGCGTGTTGCCGATCAATGGCGAGTCGGCCGAAACCACTGCCTCGACGGCCTCCAGCTCGTCGTCTTTTCCGTGCCGGGCAGTATCGGCGATGGCCGCCGAACCAATCAGTTTCAGTCCGGCCTGATCGACCAGCGGCTTCACTGCCACCGGATCTCCTTGCAGAAGCAACAAATCGCCGGAAAACAGGGTCCAGTGGGCGCTGGGAATATAGCGGCGGTCCTGGTCCCGAATGATCGCGGCAACCGTTACGTCGGCCTCGGCGAGCGCCTCCAGATCACCCACCGTCTTGCCGACCAGGGGCGAGTCCTCCGGCAGCAAAGCCTCGGTGGTGTAGTCTTCGACGGTGAACCGCTTTTCCGGCGCGGGTTCGCCGCGGCGTTCCGGCAGCAACCGCCAGCCCAGACACAGAAAGCCGATGGCCAGCAGCGACAGCGGCAGGCCGACGGGGGTGAAATCGAAGAAATGAAACGGCCGGCCCTGGGTCTCCTGCCGTACTGTTGAAATCAGCAGGTTGGGCGAGGTGCCGATCAGGGTGATGGTTCCCCCGATCAGCGACCCGAACGACAGCGGCATCAGATAGCGCGACGGCGGGCGGTTGTTTCGCTCCGCGGCCTGAATGGCGATCGGCATGAAAATGCCCAGCGCGCCGACATTCTTCATCACTGCCGACAGGAAAGTAACGGCGGAGGTGAGTACCAGAACCTGGCTGGAGGTGGCTTGCAGCACATGGGTCACGCGCCGCATCGCCGCATCGACGACACCGGAAATCGCGACCGATCGGCTGAGCACCAGGACAGAACCGATGATGATGATCAGTGGATTGGAAAATCCGCGGAATGCATGGCCGGATGGCACCACGCCGGTCAGGATCGCGCAGGCAAGCGCGAGCGCGGCCACAAGGTCGTAGCGAAGCCGGTCGGTGATGAACAGCACGAACATGCCACCGACGATGCCGAAGGCCTCGGCCTGATGCAGCGTCACAATCGGCTCGGCAGGGTAGGGGCGGCTGTCAGGGCTTCGGATACCGACGGGCGTAAGTGCCGGTCAGCACGGCCTCTACCAGCAGATGCGGGCGCGTGGCATCCCAAATGTCAGCAACCGGACGTTTCGGCGCACGTGTCGGCACGTCCAGGTCCAGCGCTCCCAGGCGGAACACGTAGCGATTCGGGGGGTCACCCGCGGGTGGTGCGGGACCGTCATAGCAGGCGTGCTGATAATCATTCCAGCCATGACCCATGATCTCGATCTTCACGCTGTTGCCAATCCCTTCCGGCAGCATTCTGCAATCACCCTTCGATACCGTAGAGGCCCCAGTGGCGGAAGACGCCGCCGCGGGCGTCCGGGTCCTCCATTATCAGCACGAGGCTTCGGGTCCCTGCCGCCACGCTAAACCATTAGAGCGGTGGCGAAACATTCGCTGCGTCGCGGTGTAGCGAGATGGGATCTCGTCCCCGTCAGCGAACGGACGAACTCGGTCATGTCACACCAAGGCTGCTGGCGAGCTTCTCGAATTCTGGGCGCACATCATTCACGGTGGGCAAACCAAGCTCTTTCAGGACACGGTGAACCTTTTCGGCCGCATCGGAGTGCAGGTCACGCCTGAAATTGGTCATGACCTCCTGCGCCGAACCATAGTTCTGAAAGCGGGCAATCTCGGTCTCGGTCCTCCGCTGAACATCGGCCAGCTTGCGGCGTTGGCTATCCGGATAGGCCGAATGATCAGCTTCCAGAACCGGTCTGAATGCCTTCTGATCGAGGAACGTCACCAGCTTCTGTCGTGCGTCGGTTTCGGTCATGGCGATGCACTCCTCCTGTTCCCCGTCATGCAACGCCGGGTCGAGCCGCCCGGTTTTCACGATCCGTCCAGCCAAGAGGGCAACCGGGCAGCGGGTGCGCCGTTCCACGCAACGGGTTTCCAATCAGGCGCGAGGAGATGTGCAGATGTCCGAAAACCGTACCGGCTGGCGGCGCGACCGTGACCGGCCGTACCGTGACGACGACCGGGACTGGAATCGCCGAACCGAGGATTACCGGCGCGAAGGAGCCGGTTGGGGCCGGGACCGCGACTATGGGCGTGATGCATCGGGCCGCGACTGGGCCGGCCGCGATTGGAACGACCGCTCACGTGATCGAGGATTCACGAATGACGAGTCGCACCGCCGGGACTGGAGCAGCGACTGGAATCGTGATCGCCGGCGCGGCTGGGACCAGGATCGTGACCGGGACGAATGGTCGGGCCGTTATGGGCGCGAGGATTGGGGCCGTGGGTACCGACGCCTGCCCGGCTACGGCGGAATGATGGGCGGCGCTCCCAGCGGCGCTTGGGGCTTCAGCGAGGAATACGGACGCGATCCAGGCTGGGACTACGGGATGTCATCCGGCTACGGTGGCGGAACCTATGGGCGTGACCGTTACGGCTACAATGAGCGTGCAGGCTCCGCAGGCCGCGGGCAGGACCGAGGCTGGTGGGATCGGGCGAGCGATGAGGTGTCGTCCTGGTTCGGTGATGAGGACGCCGAACGTCGCCGGCGTGATGATGCACGGCGAGACGTGCACCGTGGCCACGGACCGCGCGGCTACACACGGTCCGACGACCGCATCCGAGAGGATGTCAGCGATCGCCTGACCGACAACCCGATCCTCGATGCGACCGAGATCGAGGTTGCGGTCAGCAGTGGTGAGGTGACGCTGAGCGGGCACGTGGATAGCCGCTATTCCAAGCGCTTGGCCGAGGACATCGCCGAAGACGTGTCCGGCGTCCGGCATGTGCAGAACAACCTGCGCGTACGCGAGAGTCGCGATTCGATTTCCGGCACCTATAGTGGAATCAGCGAGGGCGGGACGACATCCGATCTTGGCAGTACGTCACGTTCCGGCATCAGCGGGTCTACTGGAACCGGCAACACCGCAGGGAGCATGTCGGGTTCGACGACTGGCAATACAACGACAGCGGGAACACGTACAGCGCGATAGGCGCTTCCCTCACGCCTCCCTCTCCTCCCAAGAATGCGGGGGAAGAGGGAGGTTTGACGGTATCACGCAGCCTGGCGGAAGATGATGCTGGCGTTCGTGCCGCCGAACCCGAAGCTGTTCGACAGGGCCACCCGGATCTTCCGCTCCTGCGCCACCTTGGCGACGCGGTCGATCACCGTCTCGCGACTTGGCGCTTCCAGATTGAGCGTAGGCGGTGCAACCCCGTCCCGGATCGCCAGGATCGAGAACACTGCTTCCACCGCCCCGGCCGCGCCCAGCAAATGCCCCGTCGCGGATTTGGTGGACGACATTGCCAGTCCGTTAGCCGCGGGACCGAAGGCGCGCTCTACCGCTTCCAATTCCGAGTCATCGCCCAACGGCGTCGAGGTGCCGTGTGCGTTCACATATTGGATTTCCTGTGGCGCAACACCGCCATGCTTCATCGCCGCCTGCATCGAGCGAAAAGCGCCCGCATGTCCTTCGGCCGGCGCGGTTATGTGGTACGCGTCGCCCGACATCCCGTACCCGGCGATTTCCGCGTAAATCTTCGCATCGCGCGCGCGGGCGTGCTCGTATTCTTCCAGCACCAGCGTCGCGGCGCCTTCACCCATGACGAACCCGTCCCGGTCCTTGTCCCACGGACGGGACGCAGCTGGTGGATTGTCGTTGAATCCCGTCGAAAGTGCCCGCGACGCACAGAATCCGGCGATTCCCAATTCGCACACAGCAGCCTCCGCGCCGCCGGCAACCATCACGTCGGCATCGCCCAGCATGATCAGTCGGGCCGCGTCACCGATCGCGTGCACGCCAGTCGCACAGGCAGTGACCGCGCAATGATTGGGTCCCCTAAATCCATACCTGATGGAAACGTTACCGGATGCGAGGTTTGCCAGCGCGGACGGAATGAAGAACGGCGACAATCGCCGCGAGCGTCCCTGATGAACCTGAACCGACGCTTCATAGATCGCCTCCAGCCCGCCGATACCGGAACCGATCATCACCCCGGTTGCATTGCGGTCTTCGTCGCGGTCCGGCTTCCAGCCGGAATCCTCGACCGCCTCGGCCGCGGCGACCAGGGCGAGCTGGATGAACCGGCCCATCTTCTTCTGGTCCTTGACGGGAATCCATTCGCTGATGTCGAGCTTGCCGTCCGCCTTGACCCCGCGGGGCACCTCACCTGCGACCTTGCAGGGCAGGTCCTTGGTGTCGAAGCTCTGAATCGCGCCGATGCCCGATTCGTTGTTGATCAGGCGCCGCCACACATGCTCGACACCCAGGCCGAGCGGGCAGGCGATGCCCATGCCCGTAACCACTACGCGCCGCATATCCAATACCTTCCGCGGATCGCGCTCAGGCCGCCTTCTGCTTCTCAATGTAGTCGATCGCGTCCTTCACCGTGCTGATCTTCTCGGCGGCATCTTCGGGGATCTCCACGCCGAACGCCTCTTCGAAGGCCATCACCAGCTCGACGGTATCAAGACTATCAGCTCCCAGGTCGTCGATGAAGGACGCCTCCGGCGTGACCTTCGTCTCGTCAACGCCCAAATGCTCCACCACGATCTTCTTCACCCTGTCGGCGATCTCGGTCATCGGCTCTGTAACTCCTGCACTCTTTCATCATCTCGGGGGCCGACGTCCCCGCCCCAAAGGGCCCCTTGGGCGTCGACGTGGGGATCGGCGCGGGGTTGGACTGCGCGATCGGGACCGCGCCGGACAACGGCGCGCGCTTAGCATGGTTTGCCCGCAGGTCCAAACCGCAGGCTCATTCCGTTGCGGTCAAAACATGGCCATCCCGCCATTGACGTGCAGCGTCGCTCCGGTCACCCAGCCCGCCTCATCAGACGCCAGATACACCACTGCGGCCGCCACGTCCTCCGGCTGGCCCAAACGACCAAGCGGAATCGCCTGCATCGCCCGCGACTTGTTCTGGTCCGACAGCCGATCGGTCATTGGCGTGACGACAAATCCCGGCGCCACCACATTCACGGTTACTCCGCGCGAGGCGACTTCCTGCGCCAAGGCTTTGCTCAAGCCGATCAACCCGGCTTTAGCCGCGGCATAATTCGCCTGGCCCGCATTGCCGGCCACCCCGACGACGGAGGAAATGTTGATCACCCGCCCCGCCCGGCGCCGCAGCATGCCACGCAGTGCCGCGCGGGTCAGCCGGAACGGCGCGGTCAGATCCACATCCAGCACGGCGTTCCAGTCCTCGTCCGCCATGCGCAGGGCCAGCATGTCGCGGGTGAACCCAGCATTGTTGACCAATATCGCCAGCGGCCCGGCGGCTTCCTCGGCAGACGCCAGCAATTGGTCGGGGGCCGCCGGATCGCTGAGATCGGCCGGTCGCACATGCGCCCGTTCGCCCATCTCCGCCGCGAGCGACTCGAGCGCCTCTCGTCGTGTGCCGGACAGTACCACGGTCGCGCCCTGACCGTGCAGGCCCCGCGCGATGGCTGCCCCGATCCCCCCTGAGGCACCGGTGACCAGCGCCGCCTTTCCGTCCAGCCGGAACATCCCGCCCCTCAGAACTGATTCAGCACGGCTTCGATCTCGGCCGGAGTTGCGGCCGAGTGGGCACGGGCGTCCGGCGCGACGCGACGGATCAGCCCGCTGAGTACCTTGCCGGCCCCAAGTTCCACGAAACTGTCCACGCCGAGCGCCGTCATGGTTTCGATGCTCTCCCGCCAACGCACCGTGGCGGTGATCTGGCGCACCAGCAAATCCCGGATCTCGTCGGGCTGGGTAGCCTTGGCGGCCGACACGTTGGCGATCAGCGGAACACTCGGCGGGTGCGGCGGCGTTGCCTCCAGCGCCTCGGCCATTACGTCCGCGGCCGGTGCCATCAGCGCGCAGTGGAACGGCGCGGAGACTGGCAGCAGCATGGCCCGCCGCACGCCGCGCGCTTTGGCGATTTCCACTGCCCGCTCGACCGCACCGCGATGGCCGGAGATCACGACCTGGCCGGCGCCATTGTCGTTGGCGGGTTCGATCACCTCGGTTTCGCCGGTACGGCTGTCAGGCACTGGGGCGGCCGCGTCACAGATTGCCTGGGCCGCAGCCATCTCCACCCCCAGCAGTGCGGCCATGGCGCCGTCGCCGGCCGACACTGCCTGCTGCATGGCTTGGCCGCGGCGACGCAGCAGGTTGGCGGCTTCAGTGATCTCGAAGCTGCCGGCGGCGGCCAGGGCGCTGTATTCGCCGAGCGAGTGCCCGGCCACCACAGCCGCTTTCTGGCGGAGTGCGAAACCGCCCTCGGTTTCCATAACCCGCAGCGTCGCCAATGACATCGCCATCAGCGCCGGCTGAGCATTTTCGGTCAAAGTCAACGTTTCATGCGGGCCCTCGAACATCAGCCTGGAAAGCTTCTGCTTCAGGGTCTCGTCCACTTCCTCGAACAGTTCGCGAGCGGCGGCGAAGGCCGCTGCCAGATCGCGGCCCATGCCGACGGTCTGGCTTCCCTGGCCCGGGAAGATGAAGGCGTAGACGGGCATGCGGGCGGAATCCTCAGGGGCGAGCGGCACGGCGGGGTAGCGGCGGGGTGCGATACTGTCAACGCGGCGTTTTGCCGCCGTGGCTTTGCCCGGTTTTCCAAAGTCTGTTCTTCGTGGGCTCGAAGACGGGAGTGCCGGGGACAAGCCAGGACCAGCCCGGGCATGACGACCACCTCAATCCGGCCAATTCCTGCGGACCGGCCGGGAAATCAACTCAGGACAGTCCAGCGCAGCGGAAATCGCGCTCACGTCCCGACCTTCAAGGTGCTGACCAGCCCGCGCAGGCAGGCCAGCACCGATAACGGCGTGATCAGTCCGGTGCGTGGATTATCCGGGCTGGGGATGCCCTCGATCATCATCGTGAACCGCGCCGCCGCCGCTTCCACGCGGATAATATGCGTGTTGCGGGTCAGCCCCGGATCAACCCAGATCTCCACCTGCGTGCGAGCCGGACCAATCCCCGCCAGCGCCAGCGCGGCGGCGACATTCACGTTGGCCGGAAATCCGCGCGCCGCTTCGAACGCATTGCCGGCAAACACCAGCCTGGGCTCGGTGATACCATCCAATTCGATACCATTTTCGGCCAAATACGGCGCCCCTGATAATCCGGCCGGCGGCTTGCGGCTCTCGATCGTCACACTGTCCACCTGCCCTTCCGCCGCGGCGCGCACCGCGTCCAGTCCCAGCAATGCGCCAGTCGGCACGATAATGCGGGCGCCGGTTTCCTGTGCGCGACGAACCAGGTTCATGCGAGCTAGCAAGGCGCCCACCGATGCAGGCACCAGGATGCGGGCAGCCTCGATCGCCGGTACCGCCACTTCGTCGAACACCGCTGCCGGCGCGGCTTCCACGACGATATCCGCCTCGGCCAGCGCAGCCAGCGGAACGACCCGGGGCGGCGAGGCAAACCCGGCAGTGCGATCGCGCGCCCGGGCCTGATCACGTGCCGCAACCGCGATCAGCATCAGTCCATCCACGCCGCCATCCAGCGCGCGCGCCAGCGCCAACCCGATCGCCCCAAGTCCGCCGATCGCGACTGTGGTTGTCATGCGGGTGATCAGACGTCCACCACCACGTACTCCTCTTCCACGGTAACCGGGATCGTCTCCGCCACGTAAGGCCCTTGTACAACCCGCTGCCCCGGGGCCACTTCCACAGGATAATTCCGCACGCTGATCTTCTCCGGATCGCAGTACGACTGACCGGTTTTCACGTCGAACTCCCACCCGTGCCACGGGCAGCGCAGAATCTCGCCAGCACGCGAATACTGATACGTTCCCGGCTCGTCCGACTCGATCAGCCCGGTCAGCACGCCTTCGCACATCGGCCCACCCTGATGCGGGCAGCGGTTCAGCAGGCCGTAGAACTCACCCTTGATGTTGAACACGGCGATCGGTCGGCCGCGGACCGTAACCAGCTTCCGGCTGCCGGGCGGGATCTCCCGGACCATCGCCACGACATGCTTGCTCATGCAGCCTGCTTCCACCTTTCATAAATGCCCCGTCACCACCGCGAAAGCGAGGGTCCAGCCCGGACGGCCGAATCCTTCACAAATTGTATGCCGCCCGCGCGTTGTCGCGGAAGATCATCCGCCGCTGCGTCTCGGTCAGCTTCACCTTCACCGCGGTTTCCGGATCGTCGAAATCCCAGTGCGGATAATCGGTGGCGAACAGGATGCGGTCCCAACCGATCCATTCCAGTATCTTCGACAAGTCCGCCGGCCGCTCCGGTTCATCCATCGGTTGCGTGGTGAACCACATCTGCGACTTGACGTAGCTCGATGGAGGCCCGTCCAGATGCGGCACCTCGTCGCGCATGCGCTTCCAGTGCTGATCCAGCCGCCAGCATAGCGACGGCACCCAGGCCAGCCCGCATTCCACCATCACCACACGCAACGACGGCAACCGCGCCAGCACGCCTTCACACACCAATGATGTGACCAGCGCCTGCTGGCTGATGGCTACCTCGTGGTGTTCCTCGGCGTAATAGGACGACCACCCGGTGGGTGTCACCGCGTGTCCGTTGAAGCCGGACGTGTGTAGCCCAATCGGCAGATCGTGCGCCGCGGCGGCCTCATAGATCGGCCAGTAGCGGCGGCGCCCAAGCGGCTCGATCGTATGCGTCACCATCGAAACCTGGGCGAAGTCCCGGTTGCCGGCCCAATACTCGATTTCCTGCACTGCCGCCGCTGCATCCTCCCCCGGCACGACGATCGCTGCCTTCAGCCGCCGATCCTTCTGCGTCCATACCTCGTGCTGCCAGTGATTGACCGCCCGGCACAGCGCCGCGCCGAATTCCTGGTTGCGCTGATCCATGCCGGTCATCGACAGCAGATGCAGCATGCCGCATTCGATGCCGTAGCGGTCCAGCAACTGTTCCTGCAGGAACGCCAGGTCCGATCCCGGCGGCCCCCCGTTCGGCGGCCATGTGTCTTTGCGCGACAGCGCCGGCGCCGACTTGAAGTATGGCGAGGTGCCGGTGAACGGAACCGGTTTCCGCGATCCGTATGTCCCCAGATGGTCCCGCCATTTCTGTGCCAGATACGGATCCAGATCGCGCGGCGAGCGCATCGCGTGATGCACGTCGCAATCAATCAGGCCCAGTCGGGTACCCGGCACGGACGGGCGGTCGAGCAGACTCTGACTCATGCCACGGACTCCTTCAGACGGGGATAGGTCGCAAGCGGATTCTCGACCAGCACCTTGCGAACCAACGACTCCGACAACCCCGGCGGCAACGCCTCGTCGCCATCGAACTGCCAGTGCGGATAATCGGTTGAAAACAGCAGGAACCTGTCGGTGCCGATCATGTCGATCACCTGGCCGAGCGCGCTCGCGTCCGGCGGTACGTCGGTCGGCTGCAGCGTGATCCGCACATGGTCGCGGATGATCTCGGCCGGCGCGCGATCCACCCAGGGAATTTCGGCGCGCATCGCCCGCCACGTCTTCACTTGCCGCCACATGAATTGTGGCAGCCACGTAAAGCCGGATTCCGCAAGCACCACGGTCAGACCGGGAAACTTGGTGAACACGCCCTCGGCCACCAGGCTCAGCAACTGCGCCTGGAAAGCATGCGACATAGTCACGTAGTCTTCCAGGTAATAGGATGGCCAGCCGTTCGAGGTCGTGGCATGGCGGAACGTGCTGCCCGCATGAATGCACAGCGGCAACCGATGCTTTTCCGCCGCGGCGAAAATCGGCCAGTAGAATCGCCGCCCCAATGGAGCCTCGCCGCCGGCCGGCACCAGCACCTGCACGAAACGCGGATCGTCGGCGCGCCGTTCGATCTCGGCCACCGCGAGTTCGGGGTCCTGGATCGGCAGCACGATCGATCCGCGGAGCCGTGGTTCACGATCCAGCCACTCGGCTGCCAGCCAGTCGTTGATCGCCCGCGCCAGCGCTGCGGCGAAATCCGCATTGAACACAGAAGGAGCGCCATACAGGCAATTGCAGATCGCCACGCGTGATCCGAACGCATCCAGCGCATCAGCACGCAGCCGTTCCAGGCTGCTGCCCGGCTTCACCCCGTCGGCGCGCCAATCTGCCCGACAGTTGGGTCCGGCATTGACCGGAAAGCTGCTGGGATCCAGCCCGTCGATGCCACGCACCGTGACCTGCTCGCGCCAATGGTCATCCAGATACGGCAACAACGCGCGCATTCCCGGCACGGCCGGATGAACATCACAGTCGATCGCGCCGATGCGCGGGAAACTCATGCGAAGGCGGCTCCTTTGGCCGAGCCAACGGTAACGCCGCGCGTCCCAGGTCGCAACCCGGCCGACTTGGCTGGCCCACCTTGACCGGGCGGAGATGGCGGCCCTACGAAGCCTGCTCATTCGTGGGGAGGAACGGGCGCAATGCAACGCCACCATCAGTTCTGGCTGGCCGCTACAGCGGCCGTCTCGCTTCTGAGTCTGCCGGCGATGCACGCTGCCGAAGCCGATACGATCCGCCTCGGCGCCATCATTCCGCTGACCGGCCCCGGCGCCGTCGTCGGCAATCAGGAAATGCGTGGCATCCAGTTCGCGATCGACCAGGCCAACGCCAAAGGCGGCGTGCAGGGCAACAAAGTTGAGGTCCAGTACGAAGACAATCAGGCCAAACCCGACCAGTCGGTGCTGAGTTTCAACAAGCTGGTCGATCTGCAGAACGTCCAAATGATCTTCACCGGCTATTCCGGACCGTCGCTGGCCATGGCGCCGCTGGCGACACGCAAGAAGGTCCTGATGGTCAATGCCGGTGCGCAGTCCGACAAGCTGCGCACGGCGTCGCCCTACCTGGTGAACACGCTGCCCAGTACCGGCGATGAGGTCGCGGTCATGGTCCGCTACCTGATGGACAAGGCCAAGAAAACCGCCGCCGTGTTGTATGAAAACGATGCCGCCGGAATTGGCGGGCGGGACGATTTCCTCGAGCAGTACCAGAAGGCCGGAGGAAAGATCCTTGAACAGGAGCCGACGCAATTCGGCCAGACCGACTACCGCCCGGCGCTGCTGAAGCTGGCCGGCGCCAAACCCGACGTGCTGTATGTCGTCATCACCGCCGGTATGGTGTCGCTGGTCGATCAGCTTCACCAGATGAATGCGCCCTGGCTGGTTGCCGGCAGCACCTTCGCCGCGGATCCGCAGGCGATCGCCGACCCCAGCTCCACCGGTTTCATTCATACGCAGGTGCAGATCGAGGCACCACCCGCACTGATGGACGCGTTCCACAAGAAATACGACGCCGACATGGATTTCTTCGCCCGCCAGTACTACAACGCCGCCGAGATCGTGCTGACCGTGCTCGATAAGGTCTTATCTGAAAAGAAGCCCGCTACCGGGGAAAACCTGCGAACCGCACTGTTCCAGATCAAGACCTTCCAGGGGCTGATCCCCATGACGTTCAACAGCAACACCGCCACCGTTCCCATTGCCATCAACGAAATGCGTGACGGCAAGGACGTGACGCTCACGACCGCAACCGCCCAGTGATCTGATCTCGCGCCGATGCTGCTGCTGCAGTTGCTGGTGAACGGCATCGTCACCGGATGCGCGTTGGGCGTGGTGGCGATCAGTTTTTCGCTTGTCTATTCCACCACGCGCATCTTCCACGTGGCACATGCTGGCGTTTACACGCTTGGCGGCTATCTCGCCTGGACTTTCGTGACCCATGGCGTCCCAGACCCGCTGGCGCTGGTTCTCGCCATGCTGGCCTGCACGCTGCTCGGTGCTTTCATCCAGGCGCAACTCTATGCCCGGCTGGAGCGTCGGGGCGCCACGCATCTGATCGTTCTGATCGCCTCACTCGGCGCGCTCGCGGTGATCCAGAACATCATCGCCGCGGTGTACACGCCGAATATCCTGCAATTCCCCTCTGCCTGGGCGGCGCGCGTCGTGTCCCTGGGCGGTCTACGGCTGACTTTCGCGCAGCTTGTGACGCTCGGGATCAGCCTGGCGGCTTTCGCCGGCGTGCTGCTGTTCGCGAAATTCACCCCGCTCGGCAAGCGCATTCGGGCGGTTGCCTCCAACCCGTTCCTCGCCGAAATCACCCGCCTGGAGCCGCGCACCGTCTACATCTATGTGATCGCAATTGCATCCGCGGTGGTTTGCCTGCCCGGCGTGCTGGTGCCATTCGATCTCGGCCTGCAACCCTATGGCGGCGTGACCCCGCTGCTGACCGCGACGATCGCGATGATCGCTGGCGGCGTCGGCAGCATCGGCGGCGCCTTCATGCTGTCGGTGCTGATCGTCGTGCTGCAGAACCTGTCACTCATGGTGATGCCGGGGCAATGGAGCATCGGCATCACCTTCTTCATCTTCGTCATTTTCATGCTGTTCCGCCCGCGTGGCCTCTTCGCGACCGGATGACGGGGGGGACGTGGATTTTCTTTACAGCTATCTGATCCTTGCCGAAATCTACGTGCTGCTCGGCCTGTCCACTAATCTGCTGGTCGGTATCGTCGGCATCTTCTCGGTGTCACAGGCTGCGGTGTTCGGCGTCGGCGCCTATATCGTTGCAGATTTCCTGCTGTCCGGCGCGTTGCCGTTCCTGCCCGCACTGGCGATCGCAGCGCTGTGCTGCATTCTGCTCAACGTCCTTGTGACCCTGCCCAGTCTGCGCGTTGCGGGGGACTATTTCGTTGTCACCTCATTCGGCATCCAGCTTCTGGCCACGGCCGCGTTCACCAACTGGACCGGCGGCACCGGCGGCGCCAACGGCCTACCGGGCATTCCGCCACCAGTGATCCTGGGCATTACCTTGGCCGATACAAGCCAGTATCTGGAAATGACGACGATTGCAGCAGTGGCCGGATGCCTCTGCTTCTGGCTGATCATGCGCGCGCCGTTCGGACGATTGCTGCGGGCGATCCGCGAAGATGAACTCGCGGTGGCGGCGGCCGGCAAAGGGGTGCTGCGTGCGAAGGTCCAAGCCGCGGCCTTGGCTGGCGCGTTCGGCGGCATTGCCGGAGGCCTGTATGCGACGTTCATGAGCTTCGTCGATCCGTCTTCGTTCGACCTCGACGCTTCGATCCTGCTGCTGACGATGATCGTGGTCTGCGGCGCGCGGACGCTTGCCGGATCGGTGGTGGGACCGTTTCTGCTGCTGGCATTGCCGCAGGCGCTCAGCCTGGTCGCCATCCCGACCTCGGTCGCCGCTGCCACACGGCAGCTTGTCTATGGTCTGCTGCTGATCGCTTTCGCCCTGTTTCGTCCGCAAGGATTGTTGGGCGAGAAACTGTGAACGCGTACCTGGAAGTCTCGGGGCTGCGGAAACGCTTCGATGGCTTGCAGGCGCTGGACGGCACCACCTTCGCCGTGGAACAGGGGCGCATCACCTGTCTGGTTGGCCCAAACGGCGCGGGCAAGACGACCATCTTCAACATCATCACCGGCTTCCTGCGCCCGGAACAGGGCAGCGTGGCCTTCCGCGGACATTCGCTCGACGGGCTTCGGCCGCAGGCCATCGTCGCCGCCGGCATTGCCCGCACCTTCCAGAACCTGCGTCTGTTCACCGATCTCACCGCAATGGACAATGTGCTGGTCGGGCTTGGCGGCCAGTTCGGCGAGGAACCTCTGGGTGCGATCTTCCGTCCGCTGTACGCCGCGCGCGTGCAGGCCCGCCGCCGCAGCGAGGCGCGCGAATGGCTCGCGCATGTCGGCCTCGCTGATCGCGCACGGGAAAGAGTGCGCAATCTCTCCTACGGCGAACAGAAGTTGCTCACCGTGGCACGCGTGCTGGCCACGGGCGCAGAGCTTCTGCTGCTGGATGAACCCGCCTCCGGCCTGTCCGCCGGTGCGCTGGATCAGATCATGGCGCTGCTTCGGCGGCTGCAACAGGAGGGCAAGACGCTGCTGATGGTTGAACACAACACGCGTGTCGTACAGCAGATCGCAGACGAGGTGCTGTTCCTGCATCAGGGTCACCTGCTGGCACAGGGAGAACCCAGCGCCATCATCGCCGACCCGGCGCTGGCGGAGATCTATTTCGGCGGTGCGCTGTGACTTTGGAATTGGCTTCGATCTCCGCCGGCTATGGCCCCAAGACGGTGATCGCTGATGTAACCTTTTCCCTTGAGCCGGGGCACATTCTCGCGCTGCTCGGCCATAACGGCGCCGGCAAGACCACAACCCTGAAGACCGCCATGGGGCTGTTGTCCCAGCGCGGCGGCGAGGTGCGGTTCGATGGCCGCGTACTCGGGCGGATGTCGGTCGCCGACCGCGTGGCGCAGGGCTTGCGGCTGCTGCCGGAGGGCAGGGGCATCTTCCCTGATCTCAGCGTGGCCGAGAACATCGATGTGGTCGCTGCCCGCATCTGCGGCACCAATCCGATGTTTGCGCCGCCGGATGCCTACCGCCTGTTTCCCGCCCTGGCCGAGCGGCCATCGCTTCGCGCCGGCAGCCTGAGCGGCGGCCAGCAGCAGATGCTCGCCTTCGCACTGGCGATCCTCGGCAGCCCGCGCTGCCTGATGCTGGACGAGCCGTCGATCGGGCTGGCGCCCAATCTGGTGCAGCGGCTGTTCGCCCTGGTGCGGGACCTATGCCGGGATTACGGCGTCGGCGTCATTCTGGTGGAACAGAACGTCGCCGCGGCGATGCAGATTGCCGACGACGTTATTATCATGAACAACGGCCACATCGTGTTCGACGGCGCGCCTGACCAGGCGCGCGCATCAAACGTCTGGCACTACTTCTGACCTTTTCCTCTGTTCTTGGGGGAGAAGGAAATATGTCCCGACGGCTGTGCCGGCTCGCGGTCAGGTAGCGAGGTTCACCACGGAGGCGGGGAGCCACGGAGAAGGCCCGTTTACGCTGCGCGCAATGGGGACAGTCGGTCGGCGAGAGGGCGCGCGAAGCGGATGATCTCTTCTCCGTGCCTCCGGTCTCCGTGGTTCAACTTTCTTGCTTCGTGCCCGCGTGACAGAAAACAACCGGGTCAACCGTATTTGAGCGCCTATGCGCGAAGGCGGGTATCCAAGGGAATCACCAGAATTGCCCGGCAGTGCCTGGATTCCCGCTTGCGCGGGAATGACCGTGGTGGTCAGTCTTATCGCCTGCTGGTATTAGACTCCGGCGATCAACCCACCAAACCGCCCCCACGTCTTCCCCGTCCAGCGCATGAGTTGCATCGACTTGATCGGGCGATGATCGGTGCGGCTCGTGCTGATCCGGATCCCGGGCAGCAGCACCGGAATGTCCACATCTTTCAGGCTCTCCGCCTGCCGCATGACATTCTCGCGTGAGAAATCGCCGCCGCACTGCTTCAGCACCTGCATCATGGTCAAGGTGATGCCGTACCCGAACACGATGAACTGGTCGCTCAGATCCGCGCTCGGCATGATCTTCTCGATATCCGCACGCCACTGCTTCATGCCGGCGTCATCCTTGAACTCCGGATCGGTCGGATCCTTCAGGTAACCGGTCGTGATGATGCCGACGCCGTTCTCCGGCCCCGCCGGGTTCATCACGCCGCCGACCGAAGTGGAAACGTTGGTCAGGAAGAAGGTCGGCTTCCAAGCCAGATCGTGCACCTTGCGGATCGCCTGCGCGGCGAATTTCGGGATGCCCGCCACCAGCAGCACGTTCGCCCCGGACGCCTGCAGGTCGGCGATCTGCGAATCCACGGTCGGATCGGTGGTCTCGTAACTGGCGGTCTTCGTGACGATCTTGTCCCAGTCCTGCCCCAGCACGTCGCGTACGCCGGTCGGATAGTCCTTCCCGAAATCATCGTTCTGGAACAGGATCGCCAGCTTGGGGTCCTTCACGTTCTGCAGCATGTATTTGGTGTAGATCTGCGCTTCCGTGCGATAGCTGGGCTGCCAGCCCATCGACCACGGATATTTCTTGTAGTCGCTCCACTTCGATGCGCCGGACCCTACGAACAGATGCGGGATCTTCTTGTGGGTCACATATTCCACGATCGCTGAATTGCACGGCGTCCCCAGGGTCTGGAACAGAAACGCCACCTCGTCCTGCTCCACCAGGCGGCGCACATCCTCCACTGTTCGCGGCGGACTGTAGCTGTCATCGAGTGATATGAAATCGATCTTGCGTCCACCGATGCCGCCCTGGTCGTTGACCATCTTGAAGATGGCGCTCTCGGTCCGGCCGATGATCCCGTAGGACGATGCGGGGCCGCTATACGGCATGGTGTTGCCGATCTTCAGGGTGGTTGCGGTCACGCCCGGCGTAGCCTCGGCCTGGGCACGCGAAAACCCGCCGACCGCGCAACTGGCGATGCCGGCGGCAATGGTCGCT
>DATIMO010000130.1:0-5578 GCA_035475215.1 Acetobacteraceae bacterium
TTGGATCAGCCGATCACGCCACGACCGCGCAGCGTACCCACCGCGTCGTCGTCCATCCCCAGCCACTCGCCAAGCACGCCATCGGTGTGCTGGCCAAGCAGCGGCGCCGGCTTGAGCGTCGGCGGGCGGCCCGAAAATCGCACCGGCCAACTGGGCATCTTGTATGGCCCGTTGGTCGGATGCTGCACCGTCTGCATGATGCCACGGTCCTCAAAGCTGGCGTCATGCAGCAGTTCGCTGGTATCCAGCACCGCGCCGGCTGGGATGCCGGCGGCGCCGATGATGCGCATCGCCTCATGCTTGTCGTGTCGACGGGTCCAGTCCGAAATCATCGCATCGACATCGACTTCGTGCTCGCGACGGGCATCCGACGTGTCGTAGCGCGGATCGCCGATCAGTTCTTCCCGCCCGATCACCCCTAGCAGGCGGCGCCAATGCTCGGGGTTGGCGCGGCTGGTATAGACATAGACATAATCGTTCGGCCCACCGCCCTTGCACGGATAGATGCCCATCGGCGGATTCCGCGACAGCACGCTGCCGTTGCCGTTGCGCCTGGCCGCCTGGCCAGAGCGCGTCTGGGTGGCGAAGGCGCCACGAATGTACTGGAACACCGCATCCTGCATGGCCACCTGCAGATGCTCACCTTCACTGGTGCGCGTACGGCGATACAGCGCGCCAAGCACGGAGATCGCCATCAGCATGCCGGTACCGGTATCGCCGATCGTAGCACCCGGTTTCAGTGGCGGACCGTCCGGTTCGCCGGTGACGCTCATGATGCCGCCACAAGCTTGGGCGATCATGTCGAATGCAAGATTTTTCTCGAACGGCGAACCGGCGCCGAACCCCTTCACCTGCGCATAGATGATCGCCGGGTTCAGCTTGCGCACGACATCCGGCCCCAGACCCAGTCGTTCAATGGCACCCGGCGCGAAATTCTCAATGAACACGTCCGCTTTGCCGGCAAGGTCTTTCACCAGGGCCAAGCCACGCGGATCTTTCAGATTGACCGTGATCGACTTCTTGTTGGCGTTATATTGCAGAAAATAGTGCGCATCGATGCCGGCAGCATTGTTGATTGCTCGACCGGGATCGCCATTCTTCGGGTTCTCCAGCTTCACCACTTCGGCGCCCAGCCAGGCCAGGACCTCGGTGCAGGAAGGACCGGCTTCGAACTGGGTCAGATCCAGAACCCGCACGCCGGAAAGGCAGTTGTCCGCACTCATGGAACGTTGAACCTCCAAGGTCGCCTTTTATACCCGCCGGTAGCCTAGCCCCGAGGCGTCGGGCCGTCGAGATCCGGAGGCTGTTGCCAAATCATTACATCTCCGGCGACGATACGGCGCGCCCCATCCGACCGGTTCAGCAACAGCGCGCCGTTGTCTGCAAGCCCGCCGAAGCAGCCCGAGATCACCTCGGTCGCTGTGGTGACGCGCAAACCAGTGCCGATCGGATGCGCGCGGGAAAGCCATGCCGCGCGCACCGGATCGAATCCAACGCGTTGCCATAGGCCGAACCAGCGCGCAAACGCGTCCAGCAATTCAGACCGTGCGGCGTCCACCGTGGCACCGGTGTTCCCGATCAAGGCAAGCGAGGTGACCGGATACGGCGCCGCCAACGGGACGTGCAACACATTGATACCGATCCCGACGATCACCGCCTGGGCCACGGGTTCCAGCAGAATGCCAGAAAGTTTCGCGCCGTCGACCAAAACATCGTTCGGCCATTTCAGCATCGCGCGGCCAGGTGCGAACGCGTCGGTTGCACCCGCAACGGCCAGCGCGGCGACGAAGCCCAGTTCCGCCAGTCGGGATACCGTCAGTCTGGATGCCGTCAGACCGACCCGCAACAGAATGCTGAGATGCAGGTTTCCCGGCGGGCTGACCCAGCGTCGCCCGTTCCGCCCGCGCCCCGCCGTCTGCTCGCGCGCCACCACGACTGTGCCGTGCGCGGCACCGGCCTCCGCCAGCCGGCGCGCTTCGTCGTTGGTGGAACCGACGCTGTCGTAGTGAACAAGGTCGAACGTGACGTTCGTCACACCGCGACCTGCATCTCCCCCAGATACGCCTCGCGGATCATCGGATTCTGCCGCAGCTCGGCGGCACTGCCCGACAACACCACCTGGCCGGTCTGCAATACATAGGCGCGATGCGCGATGGACAACGCCATGTTGGCGTTCTGCTCGACCATGAACAGCGTCGTGCCCTGGCGATTGATCTCCTGGATGATCTCGAAGACCTGCTCGACGAATATTGGTGAAAGCCCCATCGACGGCTCGTCCATGCAGAGCAGCCGGGGCCGAGCCATCAGTGCGCGGCCCATTGCCACCATCTGCTGCTCGCCACCCGATAGGGTACCAGCGATCTGGTTGCGTCGCTCTTTCACGCGTGGGAACAGCGAATACACCCGATCGAGATCTTCATCGAACTCCGGACCGCGACTGCGCAGATAGGCGCCCATTTCGAGATTCTCGAATACCGTCATGCGCGGGAACAAACGACGCGCCTCCAGCACCGGGGCAATGCCGCGCTTCACACGTTCGGCGGTGGGCATGCGCTCGATCGGCTTGCCATCGTAGATCACGGTTCCGCGTGCCGGCCGCACCACGCCCATGATGGTCTTCATGGTAGTCGATTTGCCGGACGCGTTGCCCCCCAGCAGGCAAACGATCTCGCCTTCGTTGATCGAATAGTTGACCTGTTTCAGGACATGCAGATCACCGTAATAGGTATCGACGTCCTTGAATTCAAGCAACATGCACAGCCCCCTGCGGCGCGGTTTCGCCGGCGTGGGCGGCCTGCACGTTGCGCCCCAGATAGGCGCGCAGTACTTCTTCGTTGCGTCGCACCTCCTCGGGTCGGCCTTGCGCGATAACCTCGCCGTGATCCAGTACATAGACCGTGTCGGCCAGCGTGGTGACGACATCCAGCTTGTGCTCGATCAGCAGCACCGTCAGGCCGAGTTTCTTCAATCCCCTGATCTGCTCCGCCAGTTCCAGCGTCTCCGCCGGATTCATGCCGGCGGTCGGTTCGTCCAAAAGCAACAACCGAGGGCGCGAAGCCAGCGCGCGCGCGATTTCCGTGCGACGGCGATTGGCATAAGACAGCGCACTGACTGCCTGCGCCGCGCGCGGTGCCAGTCGGTTGCCGAAAATTGACAGGATCTCCATCGCCCACGCGATCGCCGCCTTCTCTTCCGCCTTTGTACCCGGCGGCCGGAATACCGCAGAGAACGGCCCGGTGCGCAGGCGGGCATGCTCGCCGATCAGCAGGTTCTGCAGCACGGTCAAATTGGGGAACAGGCGGATGTTCTGGAACGTGCGGGCGATACCCTTGGATAATATCTGATAATCGGGCAGTCCCAGAATCTCCTCGCCATGGAAGCGGATGCTGCCGGAATCGGCCGGCACCAGCCCGGTGATCGCGTTGAACAGCGTCGATTTGCCCGATCCGTTAGGCCCGATCACCGCGACGACCCCGCCCGAGGGCACGTCGATATCGACCGCATTCAGTGCCACCAGCCCGCCGAACTTCACGGTGACGCCCTTGATCTCGATCGACAGCGCGCCGGTGTTCACCTCGCCCCCCAGGCCGGACAGTTTCAGATCCGCAAATCCGCCGAGCCGCACCTGGGCGTTCTGCTGTTCATACGTTAGCGCCTCGGTCGGCTTGTACGCCGGAATCAGGCCCTGACGGCGATACAGCATCATGAATACAAGGATGATGCCAAAGATCAGCTCGATCGAGGGCACCAGGTCGATATGCGCAATCCAGTCGTTGCCGACCCAGCGGCCGAAGGAATCGATCCAGCCGGTCAGGTCCTCCAACCACCATGATTGCAGAAGCTGCAAGATGAACGCGCCCACCACGGCGCCCCAGATGCTGCCGATCCCGCCGAACACGATCATAACCAGGATCATCACCGAAACCGGAAACCCGAACATCTCCGGTGTCGCGGTCTGCAGCTTCGCGACATAGAAAACGCCGGTCATTCCGGCAAAAGCAGCACCAATGGCAAAGGCCAGCAGCTTGTAGTTCGTGCGGTTCACGCCCATCGCCCCGGCAGCGATCTCATCCTCGCGGATCGCCATCCAGGCACGCCCGACGCGCGAATCGCGCAATCTGAAACTGATGAAGACAAGCAGCGCCACCATAGCGATCGAAACATAATAGTACGGCGTGGCATCGACGCCGAAGCTCCACCCCAGCAGGCGCGGGGCGGCAACGCCATTGAGCCCAGCCGCCCCGTTCGTCAGATCGGACCAGTTGCGCACGACAATGGGAACGATCTCGCCAAACCCGAGCGTCACGATGGCCAGATAATCGCCACGCAGCCGCAAGGTCGGCAGTCCGAACGCCACGCCGCATGCCGCGGCCAGCAGTGCCGCGAACGGCAGGGCAAGCCAGAACGACAGCGTGAAATGCACCAGCATCGCATTGCCGTCCCCGGGTATCTGAGCAACAAGGCCGAGATGCTGGAACGGTACCCAGAACGGGCTCCACGGTGGTTCAAGCTGAAACGAACTCAGGATCCCGTACGCATAAGCACCAATAGCGAAGAATGCCGCATACCCGAGATCGAGCAGGCCGGCGAAACCGACCACGATGTTCAGCCCGAGCGCCAGCGTGGCGTACGCCGCCGCATTCGCCATAGCGTCTATATCGGCATCGTTGCTGTGATATAGCGGGAAAAAAATCGCTGCGATCACTACAAGAACAAGGATCCCCTGTTGCCGCCGCCCCTCGGGGATTGCGGTGAACGGGCGGGTCAGGCGCGAAACGGCGCTTGGTTCTCCGCCCGTGGCGGGGCGCACGGCGGTGGTCGATTTGGACATTGCCGTTCTCTCCGTCACGACTTGCTCGGCGCCATGCGGCCGAACAGCCCGGCCGGCTTGAACACCAGCACCAGCACCAGGATCGAGAAGATGATCACGTCCGCCCAGGCGGCGGCGATGAACTGGCCGCAATACGCCTCGACCAGACCGATGATGACGCCGCCCACCATCGCGCCCGGAATGTTGCCGATCCCTCCCAGCACGGCGGCAGTAAAGGCGCGTAGCCCCGCGGTAAAGCCGATGATGAAACTGGTGAAGTTGTAATAGAGGCCAAAGATCAAACCGCCTGCCCCGGCCAGCGCCGAGCCGAGGAAGAAGGCCATGATGATGACCTTATCCACCTCCACGCCCATCATGCGCGCCGCCTCGGCATCCTGAGCGGTGGCGCGCATGGCCTTGCCCAGCCGGCTTTTCTGCACGAAGCCCCACAGGCCGGTCATCAGGACAATGGCAACGATCCAGATAAGGATCACCCGGACGTCCATCACCGCGCCCCGGATATGCAACTTCACCGGCGGCAGCGGATTGGGAAAATTCTTGGAATCCGCACCGACCGTCAGCAGCACGATGTTGAACAGGATGTAGGAAACCCCGATGGTGGTGATCATGGCGGCGGGGCCCTTGACGTTGCGCAACGGACGCAACGACAGCCGCTCGATCACCACGCCAAGGCCGCCAGAAAACACCATTGTCACGATGAACGCCGCCAGCAGCACGCCGGCCAGCGGAAGTCCGGTCAGAATCACG
>DATIMO010000131.1:0-1603 GCA_035475215.1 Acetobacteraceae bacterium
TGCACGCGCGATGTCTCCGTCTTCAACGTCATCGTAGCCTTGGCGATATTCTTGGTTTTGGAGTCGAGCTTGAACTTGAGCTGAAGATCATACGTCGTCTCGCCCAGTTTCTTCGGGTCGTGCATCGCCTTGTGTGCATTGTCGATAAAATCTTTGGCCGTGCTGGCTTTGACGTTAACGAGCTTGTCGCCCATAGCGTTCTCCCTCCTGGATCAGGATCCGATTCTGTTTAGCCAACTCCTGATCTCCCGATTTTGTGCATCGGCATCTTCTGCAACCCCCACGTCCGTCGCCCCGATCACCGCCCCCCGTTCGACTGATGCGCCAGCGTATCGGCCATCCATTCCGCCGGCGTCTGGTGGTGCTCGGCTGCCGCCCGGCTGACCTGCTGCATCACGTTCGGCGCCAGCGGAACCGTCGCCAGCACATGCTCGTTCGCGGGCGGCGCGGCGGCAGCAAGCTGATCCTGCAGCATCATGCTGAAATTCATCAGGCGGCCGCTCCGCTGAGTGTTGTTCAATGCGGGGTCGTTCGCCACCACCGGACAGAATGACGCCATCATGATATTCGTCAGTCCCGCGTTGGATATTCCGGGCTGCTGTTGCCGTATCTGGTCGATCAAACCGCCGATCTTGTTCGCCATGTCGATATCGCCGCCGGATGCCAACACCTGCACGTCCGACTGGTTCGCCAGCACGTTTGGCACCGGCGCGTTGCCCACCGCAGGACAGTCGAAGGCGCGGGCGGCCTCGGTGCCGGCAGGGCCGACATTGGCGACCGCGCGAAGTCCTGCCACAAGATTGGCGCTCACGTCCGGCACCCCGCGATTGCCCAAGCCTACGCGGACGTAGTTGGCGACGTCGGCGATCTGGCGATCACCCAGCGCTCCGCCAAAAGCCGGCATCCGGCCGTAACCGCCGGTGCCGGTCAGTCCGTTAAGAATGGCCACTACCATGTCATGCGGGCTGAATTCCTGCACCACCGCATTATCCGACAGATCCGGGATACTGCCGGGAATGCCTTGCCCCTTGTCCTGATGGCACTGCTTGCAGTTTTCCAGATACAGCCGCGCACCGCGCTCCAGGCCAGCTTTGGTCGCATCGGAAACCTGGGTCCGCGCTGTCCGGTCCGGTCCTTCCTTCAGATAGACGGCAATCGCATGGACGTCCGCATCCGTCACGTAATGCAGGCTGTCGTGAACAACCTCGGCCATCGGCCCGAACGCCACGCCCATCCCAGTACCGGCGCCGCTTCGCAGGAAATCGACAATCTGGTCGACGGTCCGGTCGCCAATTCCGGCTAGCGGATCAGACGAGATGTTGGGCGCCAGCCATTGACCCACGACGCCGCCGGCAAGGGCGGCAGATGTTTCCGTTGCGCCTAGCAGGTTGCGCGGTGAGTGGCACGCGCCGCAATGCCCGGCACCCTCGACCAAATAGGCGCCGCGGTTCCAGTCGGCGGAATGTTTCGGGTTCTGCTGGAAGGTGCCCGGCGTGAAGAACAACACTCGCCACCCCAGCATCGCATCGCGAATATCGAAGGGAAAATCCATCGCGCTCGGTGCCCGCGGTGCGAAGACCGGCTTCAATGAGAACAGGTAACG
>DATIMO010000132.1:0-3078 GCA_035475215.1 Acetobacteraceae bacterium
GGGATGGTGCTGGCGGTCCCCTGGGCCTGGCTGGCGCTGCTCCTGCTCGCGCCGACCGCGATCGTGCTGCGGATCGCCGTCTCCGAGGCGGCAGGCACGGTGCCGCCCTACGCGCCCCAGTTCAATCTCGACAGCTTCGCGCAGATCGTTGTCGATCCGCTCTACGCTGCTGCGCTGTGGCTGAGCATCAAGGTCGCCGGGCTTTCGACGCTGATCTGCCTGCTTGCCGGCTATCCGATGGCGCTGGCCATTGCGCGTGCGACCGAACGGCGGCGCAATCTTCTGCTGATGGCGCTGATGCTGCCGTTCTGGACCGGGTTCCTGATGCGCATCAACGCCTGGATCGGATTGTTGCAGGACGGCGGCTGGGTGAATTCCGCGCTGCTGGCTGCGGGGATCACTGCCGCACCGTTGCAGCTGCTCTACACCGATGCCGCGATGTATCTCGGCATGGTCTATACGTATCTGCCGTTCATGGTCCTGCCGCTCTATGCGCGGCTGTCGCGGCTTGATCCGGTGCTTCTGGAAGCTGCGGCCGATCTCGGCGCGGGGCCGTTGCGGGCGTTCCCCCGCCTCGGAGACGGCGATCCGCAGCACGATCGCGGTCGGCGCGAGCAGGAGCAGCGCCAGCCAGGCCCAGGGGACCGCCAGCACCATCCCGCGTGCAGTTCGGCGATTCACCGCGCGAGCAGGATCCCGGCGTCCGGTTGCCAGGAGAGCGTAACCTGTTCGCCGATCGCGGCCGGCGCGCCGCTTCGTCCGTCGGTCAGCACACGGGTGGCGCGGAGGATGGCACCATTCGGCAAACGGCTCGTGTAAACCACTCGCTCGCCGGAATAGGAGATGTCGGCGATGGTGCCGTCCAGTCGGTTCGGCGCGTCGGTGTCCTCGACCCGGATGCGCTCTGGTCGGATCACCAGCAGAACCTGTTCTCCGGCGTGGTCTGCGGCGCCATCGACGGAGAAGGTCCGATCCAGGCCCGGCAGCTCGATCCAGGTAAGTTCGGCCGAACGGGCGCGCACGGTTGCAGGGAGTACGTTCGCGGCACCCAGAAATTCCGCGACGAACCTCGTGCTCGGTCGTTCATAGACCTCGTGTGGCCGGCCGACCTGTGCGAGCCGCCCGCTTTCCATCACTCCGATGCGGGTTGCGGTGGACAGCGCCTCCTGCTGGTCATGCGTCACCAGGATGAAAGTGATGCCGAGGCGCCGCTGCAGTGCGACCAGTTCCTGCCGTGTCTGTTCGCGCAGATTGCGGTCCAGCGCGGATAGCGGCTCGTCGAGCAGCAGCAGCGCCGGGCGTGGTGCCAGGCTCCGTGCCAGTGCCACGCGTTGCTGCTGCCCACCCGAGAGCTGATGCGGTCGCCGCACGCCGAAACCGGGCAGTTGCACCAGTTCCAGCATCTCGTCGACGCGATTTGCGGCGTCGCGGCGGCGCAGCCCGCGCTGGCGCAGGCCGAATCGGATATTCGCCGCGACTGTCATGTGCGGAAACAGCGCGTAGCTCTGGAACATCGTGTTCACCGGGCGCCGGTGCGGCGGCAACGGGCCGATGTCGGTCCCGTCCAACGCGATGCGCCCCGCATCCGGCTGCACGAACCCGGCGATGGCGCGCAGCAGCGTGGTCTTGCCGGACCCGGAACCGCCGAGCAGCACGAACAGCTCACCGCGATCAACGGTAAGGCCCAGGGCATCGAGCGCGGTGATCGCGCCGAAGCGGACGGTCAGTCCGGCAATGTCCAGCAGCGGACCTGGATGGGACACGTGGTCACTGCCCGGCCTTGAATCGCGCCCACATGCGCGTGCGCTGGCGCTCGGCCGCGGTCGGCACTGGGCCGATGGTGAAAAAATTGGCCTGCTGCGCGGGGCCAGGAAACACGTTCGGATCGGCCAGCAGTTCCGGGCGGATCATCGGCCGGCTGGCCGGTATGGCGTTGGGATAGCGGACCGCGTTGGTAATTCCGGCCATGATGTCTGGTTGCAGAAGGAAGTTTATGAACTGCAACGCTGCTTCCGGGTGCGGCGCGTCGGTTGGGATCGCCAGCATGTCGAACGCGACCTGCGCGCCCTGGTTTGGCGCGATATAGCGCACCGTGATCCCGCGCTTCGCCTCGTCGGCGCGCGCCGCCGCCTGCACGACATCGCCGGAGTAGTCGAGTGCGAGGCAGGTTTCACCGGTGGCCAAGGCTTCCAGTGCGCCGCCGGATGCGAAACTGCGGATATAGGGGCGGATCGCCATCAGCGTGTGCTCCACCGCGGCGAGGTCCGCAGGATCGGTGCTGTCCGGCGGTTTCCCGAGATATTTGAGCACCGACGGGATCACGTCGATCGCTGAATCCATCATGGTTATGCCGCACGGGGCGATGCGGCGGGCGTTCTGCGGCTTGAACAGCAGGTCCCAACTGTCGAACGGCGCATCCGGGGCCAATGCCCTGATCTTGTCCGGGATCACACCCATCCCGGTGGTGCCCCAGAGGTAGATCGCGCCATGCCGGTTGCCGGGATCGGAGCTTTCCACCTGGCGCATCAGTGCAGGATCGAGGTTCTTCCAGTTCGGCACCTGGTCGTGGTCGATGTCGGCCAGGGCGCCCACCTTGAATGAGGCGCGAGAACGTCGGCTCATTGGTCGGCACGACCACGTCGTAGCCGGAATGTCCCGCGAGCAGCTTGCCTTCCAGAGTCTCCAGACTGTCGTACACGTCGTAGCGGACGATGATGCCGGTTTCCTTCTGGAAGCGCTCGATCGCCGCCGGATCGATGTAGTCGGTCCAGTTGTAGACGTTCACGACGCGCGGCTGCGCCATGCTGATGTGGGGAATTGCGAGCAGGGCGCACAGGGCCAGGGCAACGCAGATACGACGCAACATGTGGATCTTGCTCGGCTCCGAAGGGGCGGTGGCGGTCGGGGTTCATAGCGCGGGGAAGCGGGGCGGCGGAACCCATGGATTCGATCTTGCCCCACCCGGGTGGTGCGTGGTGGCTGGGATATCCGTTCGCACCCGCAAGAATACGGCTGTGCCCTTTTTACGCGAAGAAAATCTTTTCGTTGCAACTTTTGCGGGAACTAGCCATTAAGCTG
>DATIMO010000133.1:0-3443 GCA_035475215.1 Acetobacteraceae bacterium
CTGATCGAGCAGGCGCTGTCCGGCAGGCTTCGGCTGGCGACCGAGATCCAGAAGGCATCCAAGGCGCTGCTCGGTCGCCGACTGCACGCGATGCACGTGCCGCCGCGCGTGGTGATCGACAACCGGGCCTCCAACACCCACACGGTGATCGAGGTGAACGGTCGCGACCGGCCAGGGCTGCTGCACGACGTGACCGCCGCGATCAGCGCGCAGGGGCTGCAGATCGCCTCGGCCCACGTGACCACGTATGGGGTGCGGGCGGTCGATGTGTTCTATGTGAAGGACGTGTTCGGACTGAAGGTCGAGAACGAACGCAAGCTGCGGCCTTTGCGCGAGGCGTTGCTGGCGGCGCTGGCGAGCACTGAGGAAGCGCCGCCGGTGCCACTGCCGGTGCCGGCGTTGCGCCGGCGGAGGCGGGTGGTTGGGGGTTGAGGAAGCTTTCTTGCGCCCGTCACGCCCGGTGGCATAGGCTGCCCGCATGCCGAATATCGGTCTTACTCCCGAACTGGAACGCTTCGCGGAAGCCCGCGTGCGGAGCGGCCGGTACGACAGCGTCAGTGAGGTCACGCGGGCGGCGTTCCGGCTGCTCCAGGATGCCGAGCAACAGCGGACCGGATTTCTGGCAATGCTCGATGCTGCCGAAGCCGAAGGAGAACGCGACGGCTTCGCGCAGATCGCTGACCTGAAGACCTGGATGGCCGGTCCCTTCGGGTCAAGCCTAATTGGGTCAAGCCCGGAGGCATGCTGCGCCGCCATGACGAGCAAACGTCCAGCCTAAACCGGACCGGTGACCGTGCGGTGTAATCCCCTCACCCCCGGCTGCACGCCGCCCCGCCCAGCACGCAGAAACTCGCGCAATGCGGATGGTTCAGTGCCACCGGCCCGGCGGCTTCGCCGAGCGTTCCGCCCAGTTCGAACCGCTTGTCGTACGCAAGCAGCGTGCAGGCCAGGACAGCCGGCGCCTCCGCCCCCCTGCGTTTCACCACCATGCGCGACGTGGCACACATCACGCTGTCCGGTGACCGCCCAAGAATTCCCCAGCACGCTTCGGTGATCTCCGGGACGTCGCGGCTGGCATCCATTTCGGGAAACAGCATCAGGCGCACCGGGTCGAACGCGTCCACGGGCACGCCCAAATTGGCGAACAGTCGCGCGAAGCCGCGGCGAATTTCGTCCTCCGATTCTCCGGTAAAGCGCCGGCCGGCGACGTCGATCGAAAACCCGTTGCGCGCCAGCCAGACCAGTCCCTCGATGGCGGGCGCCCAGCTTCGTTTGCCGCGTTCGGCTTCGTGCACCGACGCATCGTAGTGGTCGATGGAAACCCGCAGCGTCAGCCGGTTCCCGTACGCCTCATGCAATGCCAGCAGAGGCGCCCGCAATTTCCGCATCGGCCGCATGGCATTGGTCAGCACCAGCGCGCGCAAGCCGCGTGCCAGCACGTCTTGCAGCATGCCGATGATCTCGGGGTTCATGAACGGCTCGCCGCCGGTGAAGCCGATCAGTTGCGTCTGCAACCCATCGCGCGCGATCTCGTCCAGGTAGCCCCGGACCTCCTCACAAGTCAGATAGGCCAGGCGGTCGTTCCGGGGTGAGGATTCGATATAACAGTTATGGCAGGTCAGGTTGCACAGCGTGCCGGTGTTGAACCACAGCGTTTCCAATGCGCGCAGCGGCACACGGGCACGGCGTTCGCCCTTGGCCGTCAGGTCCGGATCGCGAAACTTGCCGGACAATAGCGGTGCGGCGTCCATTCAGCGGCCTCGGAACACCGGCCGACGCTTGTCCAGAAACGACTGCGTCGCCTCCCGGTAGTCTTCGCTGGCGGCGGCACGAGCCTGAGCGGCGGTAATCTGCCCCTGGCGCACTCCGATCTCACCGCGGCTGATCGCCTCCAGGGTCAGCTTGGAACCGCGCTGCGACAGCGGCGCCCGCTCAGCAAGATCGCGCGCCAGTGCCACCGCCCCCGCCAGTGCGCCGGCGTCGTGCACGACATCGACCAGTCCCATCTCCCGGCTGTTCGCCAGAGGGAAGATGTTGCCGGAATACAGCACCAGCTTGGCCCGCGGCAGTCCGACAGTGCGAACAAGCAATTCGGTATCCAGCACACTGTAAACGATCCCGCGCTTCGCCGCCGGGATGCCCATCTGTGTGGTCGCATCACCCACACGCAAGTCGCAGGCCAGCGCCAAGCCGCATCCGCCGCCGACGCAGAATCCGTGCGCTGCCGCAATCGTCGGCTGCGGCAGATCGCGTATAGCCAGCGTCGCCGAATGCCCGGCGTCGCTGTACTGTTTCGCCGCTTCGGGATCCGATCGCATCGTCGGAAATTCCGAGATATCGGCGCCGGCCGAGAAATGCCCGCCGGCTCCGGTCAGAACGACAATGCGGACGTCGTCGCGCGTCGCGAAATCGCTGAACAACGTGCCGAGCCGCCGCCACATCGCGAACGAGATCGCATTGCGCTTGGCCGGCCGGTTCAGGGTGACGACAATGATGCCCGTCTCGTCCTGGTCGACAAGGATGTCATCCGCTTCGGGCATCGGTCTTCCTTGGCTGCCTGCCATGACCATGCCATCGGCATCGTGCCGCGCCAAGCCGCCCGGAACAGCAGGCTGCCGCGGGTCAGGTGCGTGCGAGGGCCAAGCGCGTCCCGAGGCCGATCAGGATCGATCCTCCTGCGATTCGGGCCAGGCGCTGCGCGCGCATGCCGCGGCGCAATCCGCGCAGCACCAGCGATGCCAGCAGCACGGTGATGATGTCAGCGGCGGAAAACGCGAGGTTAACGATCGTTCCCAGCACCAGCAGTTGGATCGCGATCGGCAGACTGGCACCCGCGTCGGCGAATTGCGGCAGGAACGCAACGAAGAAGATCGCCGTCTTCGGGTTGAGCAGTTCGACAGTGACGCTTTCAACGAAGGCCCTGCTGCCGGTCCCACGATCGGCCGAGGGCAGCGCGCCCAGGTCGACCCGACGCCAGATCATGCCGATGCCGAGCCAGACCAGATACGCGGCGCCGCACAGCTTCACGGCGGCATAGAGCATCGGCACATAGTGCAGCAGAGTGGAAAGTCCCAGCGCGGTCGCGGCGACGTAGCCATAACCGCCGAGATGGATGCCGAGCGCGGCCATCAGGCCGGCGTGCCGCCCACCGGCAAGCGTTCGGGCCGCGATGTATAGGATCGCCGGGCCCGGGATAGCGGCGAAGACGAGAGTCGCCAGGAGAAATGGCCACAGCAAATGGGATGACGGCATCCGGGGCTCCCAGGGGAATCGGGTGAACGAATTTACCCTGTGACAAGGCCGACGAGGAAGTTGTCATCCCAGGCGGCGAGCTTTCGGCGAAGTCGGAGGGAGTCCTTGCCGCGGGCATTCCGGATCAGGTTATGGGCCATGTGCTTGATGGTGGTGAAGTTCGCCGGAGCGTTGTCTGTTCTGACCCTGGA
>DATIMO010000134.1:0-8081 GCA_035475215.1 Acetobacteraceae bacterium
CCCATCACGCCGAGCCCCACCGAGCGCTCGCGCATCGCCGAGTATTTCGCCCGCTCCATCCCCTCCGGCGCGCGCTCGATGAAGTCCTGCAGCACGTTGTCGAGGAAGCGCATCACGTCCTCGACGAAGGTCGGATGCTTCTCCCACTCGAACCAGTTCTCCAGGTTCAGCGACGACAGGCAGCAGACCGCGGTGCGGTCGCGGCCGTGCTGGTCGCGCCCGGTCGGCAGGGTGATCTCGCTGCACAGGTTGGAGGTCTTCACCTCCAGCCCGGCCAGCTTGTGGTGCTCCGGCCGCGCCCGGTTCACGTGATCGGAGAACACCAAATACGGCTCCCCAGTCTCGATCCGCGCCGTCAGGATGCGAATCCACAGCGACCGCGCCGAGATCGACCGCACCACCGTTCCATCTCGCGGCGACAGCAGCGGCCAGGCCTCATCCGCCTCCACCGCGCGCATGAACGCGTCCGGCACCAGGATCCCATGATGCAGGTTCAGCGCCTTGCGATTCGGATCTCCCCCAGTGGGGCGGCGCATCTCGATGAATTCCTCGATTTCGGGATGTGCCACCGGCAGATAAACCGCCGCCGATCCGCGCCGCAGCGACCCCTGCGAGATCGCCAAGGTCAGGCTATCCATCACACGGATGAAGGGGATCACGCCGGACGTCTTGCCAACCACGCCCACCCGTTCCCCGATCGAGCGCAGATTGCCCCAATAGCTGCCGATGCCGCCGCCCTTGGACGCCAGCCACACATTCTCGTTCCACAACCCGACGATGCCTTCCAGGCTATCCGAGCACTCGTTCAAGAAGCAGGAGATCGGCAGTCCGCGATCGGTGCCGCCGTTGGACAGCACCGGCGTGGCCGGCATCAGCCACATGCGGCTGATATAGTCGTACAGGCGCTGTGCGTGCGCCGGATCGTCCCCGTAATAGGAAGCGACCCGAGCGAACAAGTCCTGGTACTCCTCTTCCGGCATCAGGTAGCGATCGCTCAGCGTCGCCCGACCGAAATCGGTCAGCAGCGAGTCGCGCGAACGATCAACATGGACCTGATACCGGCCCCGCATCTGAACTGCATCGAGCACGTCGGATTCCCCTGGATTCACCTGCGCTCTCCATTTCGGAGCCGGTCGGCTCTCCCGTCAAACAATATATAGCTATCCGGTCGGCAGACTAACTCAATATGAGGGATGGCTGTTGCCAGCCAGCCACGGATCGGACGTACCCGGTTGGCCGTGTTCCCCCACTGTTCCAGACATGGCGCGGCCGGCGGGAGCGCGCAACAGCGGCCGACAGTGACCAGGTTACCCCCTCAGCGTTACCGGGCGGGCGACCCTGCTGGGTCACTGAGGCGGCCGCGGCCCCCACTGGGTTGTGACCCCTTCGTCGCCAATCCGCCATGATTCGGGCGCCGACCGGCCACGAAACCAGCCCCCCCTTAGGCGCGTTCCGGCAACAAAGGAGACCGCACATGCGCGCTGTGGCTTGGATAGTACCGTTGCTGTTGCTCGGCCTGTCGGGCTGCGTCAACGTCCCGCCTGATAACAAGACAACCGTCGTTCAGCCGACCCCGGTCGCTCCCGCCGTGGTGGCGCCGGCCGTTCCGGGCACAACGGTCATCACGCGACCGTGATGCCCTGATCCAGGCGACGCTCCCCCTGCCGGCCCGCACTCGAGAGGCGCTGGCGGGGCGGGCGGCGCCAACCGATTCATTATTGTCCGGCGCTGCCTTCCGAACCGACCCTCAGGCGGACATCACTTGTTCGGCGTACCGGTCGGATGTCATACTGGGCGGAGCAAAGATTGCGGCGCGTGCCCGAATGGCCGCGAGTTCAATTGGTCCGTCCATCTGCATTGGCCGACCCAGCAGATAGCCCTGGACCTGGTCGCACATCATCTCACGGATCGTGGCCAGTTGCTGCGCGGTCTCCACGCCCTCGGCGGCGATCGTCAGACCGAGATTGTGGGCCAGCCCGATGATCGTGCGGACGATCAGGGTGGCGTCGTCGCCTTGCCCCAGTCCTTTGATGAACGATTTATCGATCTTGAGCTTGTCGAAGGTAAATGACCGCAAATAGCTCAGGCTTGAATAGCCGGTACCGAAATCGTCCAGCGCGATGCGCACCCCGAGGCGGCGAAGTGCCGACAGCACATCGAGCGCCCGTTTTGTATCTTCCATCAGGACGCCTTCGGTGATCTCGATTTCCAGCCTGTCGGGAGACAAGCCGGAGCGGGAGAGCGCGGCCGCCACGGTTCCCGGCAGGTCCGACTGGCGAAACTGTACCGGCGAGACATTGACCGCTACGCAGCCGGATGACTGCCAGCGGGCCGCAGCGTCGCACGCCGTTTCGATCACCCATCGGCCAATTCTGACGATCTGTCCGCTTTCTTCGGCGAGCGGGATGAACTCCATTGGCGGTATCACGCCGCGGTCTTGGTGATTCCACCGGACCAGCGCCTCGAACCCGTCCACCTCTCCGGTGCTACAGCTCACCAGCGGCTGATAATGCAGTTGCAATTCGCCGCGCTCTATAGCGCCGCGCAGATCCTGTTCAAGCTTCCGTCGCGCATGCAGGTGCTCGTTCATCGCCGGCTCGAAGAACCGGAACGTGCCGCGCTGATCCTGTTTGGCGCGATACAGCGCGGTATCAGCCGCCTGGATGAGCTGCTCCTGCGTGTCGCCGTCCCCTGGATAAAGCGCGATACCGACGGAGGCGCCAATCTCGACCGGATGAGCATCAAGGTCGAACGGGTGTGTCAGAGTTTCGATCAGCCGCCCGGCAAGAATCGCGACCTTTCCCGGCTGGTCGATCGCGGATGTGATGATCACGAATTCGTCGCCGCCTACCCGAGCCAGCGTGTCTGTCGGCCGCAGTTCCGCACGCAACCGTTCGGCAACGTGGATCAGCAAAGCATCACCCGCGGTATGGCCCATGAGATCGTTCACCGCCTTGAAGCGATCGAGGTCGATGTACAGGAGTGCCACCGTCGTCGCGGGCGACCGGGCGGCCGCGCCCAGCGCCTGGGTCAACCGCTCCTGTAACAGGAAACGGTTCGGCAGATCCGTAAGCGCGTCGTGGTGAGCGAGATGGCGGATCCGCTCTTCATTGCGTTTTCTGTCCGAAAGATCATGCAACGCCACAACCGTCGCCGGCCGGCCTTCGTAATCGATGGTGCTGGAGGACAGCTCAACCGGTATCAGCGCACCGGTCGTGGTCCGTACTTGGACTTCATCGCGCTTAAGATCCTCCTGCCGGAGATGCTCCCGCCTGATCACTACGGGACGATCGGCCTCGGCGAACAGGTCCGGCAGCGCACGCCCGACCAGTTGTCCCGCCGGAACCCCGAACATGCGGCCGCCGGCAGTATTGGCCTGCAGGATGGTGCCGCCACGATGGATGATGAGAACTTCCTGCGAAACGTCGCTCAGCAGGCGCATGCGCTTGAGTTCCAGCACAGCTCGTTGCGAGAGGTGCTGCTCCATGACAGTGGCAGCCAGGCTCAACACCAGGATGGCGAGACTGACCGAGCCCACGGCAACCGCCAGCGCCCCTGAGCCCACCACCGCGCCTTCCTGGCTCGGCGGGGCGCCCAGTTCGATGGTCAGGGCTGTCATGGCCGTGAAATGCAGGCCGCAGATGCACAGTGCAAGCCATCCCGAAGCCTCGATCCGCCGCCACAGCGAACGTAGATCGGTCGCACGGGCCAGAGCCATAATCGCGAAGCCCATGCTGATCAGGATCGACACCGCGACGTCCGGCCCGTCGAGGCGCAATCGGCCAGGCACCTGCATCGCGGCGACACCGCAGTAGTGCATCGCGCTCACGGCCAGGCCGAGCAGACTGCCCCCCAGACCGATGCCCACGGCCCGCGGCTGCCAGTTTTTCCAGACCGCAAGCGCAAGAAATGCGCCGAGGCTGGCAATACCGGCTGAAATGAACGTGGTCTTCAGGTTGTACGCGATCGGCAGTCCCGGCATGAAGGCCAGCATTGCGATGAAGTGCAGCGACCAGACGCCGCAACCGAATACGATCGCAGCACCGAGCAACCAGATCAGTGATGACCGAGGTCGGCTGATCTGCGCACGTGCGACCAGGGTCAAAGTCGTAACGCACGCTAAAATGCAGATGCATGCAGCCAGCACGACCAGGCGCAGATCGTGCTGTTGTGTGATACACCCGATGACTCGCAACATTGTTCGACGTCCTGCAAAGACCGCTGCCGTTCATCATGTGTTCCGACCCCTTTACGAGTCCTTACCGGATGACTGAATGCGGCTCGCTGACGATCCTGACTCAAGCGATCACGCTCTACGCGAGAGGTGAAGGGGAGGGCGCCTGGTCGTCGCGCCCCTTGCAGCGTTGGAGGCGCGTGGCAAGGTCGCTGGATGACGCCCGAACAAGACGGTCTGACGCACAACCCACGGCCCGAGTTCTGGCGGCGTGGGCGGCGTATCCTGTTCGGCCGCCCCGGCCATGTCCGCCGTCCGCTGATTTTTCTGATCCTGATCGGGCTGGCTGCCAGCCTGAGTTCCGGTTCGTTCCTGACGATGCGCAACATCTCGGCGCTGCTCACCAGCACCAGCTTCCTGGTGGTTGCCAGCGTCGGCGAGGCGTTCGTGGTGATGGTGGGGATGATCGATCTCGGGGTGGAAAGTCTGCTGGCTGCCTCCGGCATGCTGCTGGCTTGGCTGTTCGTGATGCGCGGCGTGGCCGGTGCGGCTGCCATCGTGGCGACACTTGCTGGCGGCACGCTGACCGGGTGCCTGGTCGGGGTTCTTGTGGCGCGCGGGCGCATTCCGTCCTTCATTGTTACGTTGGGCACGTATTGGGGGCTTCGGGGGGTGGCGCTGCTGTTCAACGGCGGAAACTACATCAGTCCGGACACGGCCACGCCGCCCCGCCCGTTCAGCTTCGACTGGATTGCCGGCGGCTTCCATGGCGTACCGACGCTGATCCTGATCGCGTTTGCGGTGGTGCTGGTCGGGCAGGGCGCGATGTCGTTCACCCCGGCCGGAGCGTGGATCAGGGCGACCGGATCGAACGAGGATGCGGCACGTGCCGTGGGGCTGCGGACGGATCTGGTGAAGCTGTCGGTGCTTGCGGTGTCCGGCTTCGCTGCGGCGATGGCGGGCATCATGATCACCACCTGGCAGGATTCCGTCTATCCGCTTACCGGACAGGGCTACTCTTTGGAAGCGATCGCCGCGGTGATTCTGGGCGGCATTCCGTTCACCGGCGGTCGGGGAACCATTGTCGGCGCCGCGCTTGGTGCGCTGGTGATCGGGGTGATCAACGACGTGATCGTGCTGATCGGGTTACCGGCGCTGTATGAGTATATCTTCGTGGCGTGTATTCTGGTCCTTGCCGGGTTGCAGGCACGTGCGGCGGTGGCGGCGAAGTAGCGCCGCTTATGCGTTGGCCGCGGTTTCGGTCCGGAAATCGAGGCCCTCATAGAACTCGGCAACCGGGATTTCGATGCCGATTTCCGGCATTCGGAGTGTGTCGCCGTTGGTGAGCGTGGTGGCCCGCCATGTCTCGTCGGGCCGTTCGCGCTCCATCACGGTCAGGTCAACGCTGGTTGCCTCGAGAATGACGTAGCGCCGAATCGAGGCGATGGCGGCATATTCTCGGACCTTGACGATGCGGTCGGTGCGGCTGGTTTTGGGGCTCAGAACCTCGAACACCACGACGACATCCGGGACCGTCATGGCCTGGCGATCGAACGGCGAGCAGGTGACCAGGGCATCTGGATAGCGGACCGCCGTGCCGATGGTCGCGACCCCGGCGTCCGGGCCGAGTGGCTGGCATGCCCTGCCGCGAAGTCGAATATCAAGCGCACGATGGACGTTTCGGCTGATAACGGCATGACCTAGCGTTCCACCTGTCATATCCACGGGCTGAAACCCGTCGAACTCGAAGCGGCCCTCCTGGTGGCCGGCCCAGGCGAAGAACTCCTCCTGGGTCCAGGCGCGGTGAAGCGGGATGTTCATGGCGATGAGGTTAGCACAAATCAGAACATCGCGTGCACCAGATCGCCCACCGTGAGGTTTCGGTTCTCCATCACGCGGCGGATCGTGCCCTGGTAAAAGACCGCGATCCGGTCGCAGACGGCGAGCAGATCCTCCAGCCGATGGCTTACCATCAGCACGGATTTTCCGGCATCCCGCAGCCGGCGGATCAGTGCCAGCACGTCCTGGACCTTCTGCACGGAAATCGCGGCGGTCGGCTCGTCCATGATGATGATCTGCCGGTCGAACAACAGCGCCCGGCCGATCGCGACGGCCTGCTGCTCGCCGCCCGACAGTTCGCCCAACAGGTCGTCCGGGAGGATCTTCAGATTGAGCTCGCGCAGGACCTGGGTGGCTCGGCGGCGCATGCGCCAGCGGTCGGCGAGCAGGCCGAAACGTCGCAGCTCCTCCCCAAGGAACAGGTTTTCCCAGACGGTCAGATCGGGTGCGAGTTCCAGCTTCTGGTAGATCATCTCGATCTTCAGCGCGTTGCGCGCGATGCGCGGCGATCCGACCGTCACCGTTCGGCCGCGATACAGGATGCGTCCTGAGTCGGGGTGGTGGAAACCGGTCAACAGCGACAGAAAGGTGGATTTGCCGGCGCCATTGTCACCAATGATACCAAGCACCTCGCGCGGATAGACGTCCAGGCTGACACCATCGACCGCGCGCACCGGCCCGAACGTCTTGACCAGCGCGCGGGCCGACAGCAGCGGTGGGGCAGCGGCATCAGCGGTCACTTGCTCGCCGCAACCGGATAGGCCTGGGACTTTCCGTAGGGCAGCGGCGGGATGGTTTCCGGCGTGCCCCAGGCAGCGATCTGTCCGACATTCTGTTGCGTGACCAGCGTCATCGGGATGATCACGTCGCCATTGGGGAATTTGTCGGCGGGCGGCTTGGTGTGGTCGGCGAGCGCGTTCGCCATCGCCTCGACCGCCCAGTAGGCTTCGACAAATGGCGCGTGCGTAACGGTATCAAGTTGCGTTCCCGCCTTCACGGCATCCAGGCTCTCCGGCTGCGCATCGGCGCCTGCAACGAAAGTCTTCTGCCCTGGCGTGATGCCATGCGACTTCAGCGCATTGATCGCGCCCAGCGCCATTGCGTCGTTGGCGCAGACGATCAGTTGAATGTCGGTGGTCTTGGCCAGTTCGGCGGTGATCATTGATTGCGCGGCGGCGGTTTCGAAATTCGCCGACTGGTTGAGCACAACCTGCACCGAGCCGTTCTTCGCCAGCGGATCGAGCACGTCCATCGTGCCCTTGAGCCGTCCGATGCTGACGCTGGCGCCCAGCGTTCCTTGCAGCACAACGACGTGCCACGGCTTCGGCAGGTTGCGCTGATTGAGCGTATCTATGGCGAACTGGGTTTCCTCGTGGCCGAGCGTTTCGTCATTGTCTCCGATGAAAGCGATGCGCGCCGCCGGGGCGGCGACGTCGCGATCCACCGTGACGACCGGGATGCCCTGCTGCATGGCCTGGCGAGCGGCACCGGTGACGGATTCCTGGATCGTGTTCAGGATGATGCCCTTGGCGCCGGCCGCGACGGCTTCCGTTATGTCGGTGATCTCCTGCGAGGCGGAGTTGTTGGCGTTGACGATGCGGATTGTCATGTTGGGATAATGCGTCCCAGCCTGTTTCACCGCCTCGGCCATTGGCGCGAAATAGGGGTACGCGTAGCCGGTGAAGATGAAATAGACCAGGTCCGGCTTGGCTGGTGCGGCCTGTGCCGGCGGTGCCGCGAGAATGGCCGCGGCGAGCAGCGCACTGACAGTGAGAGCTTTCACCGGCACCTCCGTCTGCAAGCGGTTAGCTCGGCGAGGCTATGCGGCGTACCGGTGCCGGGCAACCCGCTGTCCGCCGCTGTGGGGCCGCACGTCTGCGTGTACCGGCCCAGGGTGTCAGTCCGCCTCCGCGGTTCGCGCGGCAGGCTTCGGCACTCGCCGCTCGCGCCCGGTCAGGTCATCGCCGGCTGTGTGTGGCATCAGCAGCGCGATGGGCGCGGCAATCAGTACGAACACCGATACTGCCAGAAATGCGACGCTGAAATCCCAGGGCTGCGCGGGACGGTG
>DATIMO010000135.1:0-3707 GCA_035475215.1 Acetobacteraceae bacterium
TCACTCATGTTCATAAGCCCCCGCGCCAGAACGCGCCTGTTTGCCCGCTAATAGGAATTTCCCGTAAACCACCGTCCCAAGTGTATTGCAACGGTGGGATCACGCCGTTAGCGGGAACACCTTGTGCGGGTTGAGCAGCCAGTCCGGATCGAAAGCGGACTTGATACGGCGCTGCTGGTCAAGTTCCGCGGCAGTGAACTGTACCGGCATCAGCTCGCGTTTTTCCACGCCGACGCCGTGTTCTCCGGTCAGGCAACCGCCGACCTCCACGCACAGCTTCAGGATGTCGGCGCCGAAGGTTTCCGCCTTGTGGAAGCTTTCGGGATCGTTGGCATCGAACATGATCAGCGGATGCAGATTGCCGTCGCCGGCGTGGAAGATGTTGGCGACTTGCAGGTTGAACGAGGCCGACATTTCGCCGATGCGGCGGAGCACGTCGGGCAGACGGCTGGTGGGGATGACGCCGTCCATGCAAAGATAGTCGGGACTGATACGACCGACGGCGCCGAACGCCCCCTTGCGCCCCTTCCAGATGGCCAGCGATTCTTCCGGCGATTGCGAGACTTTCAGGCTGATCGGGTCGTGGCGTTCACAGATGGCGCGGATGCGGGCGAGCAGATCATCCCGTTCGGCGGGGCTCCCCTCGACCTCGATGATCAGCATGGCCTCGGCATCCAGCGGGTAACCCGCGTGGGCGAAAGCCTCGCAGGCGTGGATTGCCGGGCGGTCCATAAATTCGAGTGCGACAGGGATGATGCCGGATGAGATGATTGCATCGACACAGGCCCCGGCTATTTCGTTGGATCGGAATGCCGCCAGCATGGCGCGGGCGCCTTCCGGGGCGCGCAGGATGCGGACGGTGACTTCAGTAACGACGGCGAGCTGGCCCTCGCTACCGGTGAGCAGGCCGAGCCAGTCGTAGCCGGCGGCGTCCAGGTGGGTGCCGCCGATGTCGAGGATTTCGCCGGTGGTGGTGACGATCTTCAGACCGAGCAGGTTGTTGGCGGTGACGCCGTATTTCAGGCAATGCGCGCCGCCGGAGTTCATGTTGACGTTGCCGCCGATCATGCAGGCGAGCTGGCTGGACGGGTCAGGGGCGTAGAAGAAGCCGCGCTCCGCGACCGCCTGGGTGATGCCGATATTGGTCACACCGGCCTGCACGACCGCGAAACGGTTGTCATAGTCGATTTCGATGATGCGGTTCATACGCATAAGGCCGATTACGACGGCATCGGCAAGCGGCAGGGCGCCGCCCGAAAGGGACGTGCCCGCACCGCGCGGAACCACGCGCACGCCATTCTGGTAACAGAAGCGAAGGATCGCAGCGACCTGCTCGGTGGTGGAGGGCAGCGCGACGGCCAGCGGAGCTTGTCGATAAGCGGGAAGGCCGTCGGATTCGTATGGCTTCAGGAGCAGTGGCTCGGCAATGACCGATTCGCCAGGCAGCAGACCGCGCAGGCCGGCAACAATGGCGTCCCTGCGGGCAAGAACCTCTGGCTTGGGGTCTGGCAGGCGGAGCATGGGCCGGTTTCCTGCAAAGGGCGACACAAAACATGGTCCGATGCACAGGGCCAGGCAAGCAGCGAATAATGATCAGGAAACCAGGGCGAGGAACAGGAACACCGCCAGAATTACCAGGTGCACAACGCCCTGCAGCACGGTGGTGCGGCCGGTGCCAAGGGTCAGCACGCCAACCAGGAATGTCAGCCCCAGCAGCACTTCTTCCTTCGCATCGAGTCCCAACGAGATCGGCTGGCCGAATACTATCGAGACAGCCGCCACTGCCGGGATGGTCAGCCCGATGCTGGGAGTGCCGAGCCGAGGGCCAGATTCAGGCTGGTCTGCAGCAGGTTGGCCCGCGCCGCACGCAGCGCCGCGAGTGCTTCGGGCAGCAGCACGATTGCCGCGATCACGATGCCGACCAGGGACTTCGGCGCTCCTACTCGCACGATGCCGGTTTCCAGGATCGGCGACAGGGCCTTCGCCAGCAGTACCACGACCCCGAGGGCGGCCAGCAGCAGCATGGTGCTGGTTGCGGTCGCGATCGCCGTGGGCGGCGGCGCATGCAGTTCCTCACCGGCATGACCGGGCGGGGGCAGGAAGTAGTCGCGATGACGCACCGTCTGGACGAAGACGAAGGTGCCGTACAGCACCAGCGAAACCACCCCGGCAAATTCAAGCTGTGCGCCGGTGAATGTCGGCCCGGGCGTGCTGACAGTGAAATTGGGCAACACCAATGAAAGCGTGGCCAGTGCCACCAGCACGGCGAACGCGGCACTGGCGCCGTGCAACTGGAAGCCTTGCTCGTGGTGGCGCAGCCCACCCATCAGAAGGCACAGCCCGACAATGCCGTTACAAATCAGCATCACGGCGGCGAACACGGTGTCGCGCGCCAACTCGGCTCGGCTCGGGCCGGGGGCGAGCATGATGGAGACGATCAGCCCCACCTCGATCACGGTCACTGCGACAGCGAGCACCAAAGTGCCGAACGGCTCGCCGACGCGATGGGCCACGACCTCCGCATGGTGGACCGCGGCGAACACCGCGCCGATCAGCGCCACGGCCATGATGGCGGCGAATGGAGCATTGACGCCGCGCGCAAGGGCGGCGCCCAGCATGATCCAGGCAAATGCCGGCCAAGCCCAAGCCCACCACGGCATCCACCCGGGTCGGCCGGTCACCGCAGCCAATACGGGTGTTGCCCCGAAAGCTGAGACCGCTCCCCGGCCGTCAGCCCTGGCGGGCCTTCATCCGGGGGTTTCTCTTGTTGATGACATAGACGCGCCCGCGCCTGCGCACCACGCGACAGTTCTTGTCGCGGGCCTTTGCCGATTTCAGGCTGTTCCGAATTCTCATGGCGGCAATTGCTTCTGTTGCAGGGGAAAAAGGAGGGCCGCTGGGTAGAGAGGGCGGCCCAGCCTGTCAAGCCGGGCCCGGTCCCGCCAATCAGTGCGACAGCCACCCGGCCAGGATCGCCAGCCACAGCAGCGCGACGATATTGGTGATCTTGATCATCGGGTTGACCGCCGGCCCGGCTGTGTCCTTGTACGGGTCGCCGACCGTGTCACCGGTGACTGCCGCCTTGTGGGCATCGGAGCCCTTGCCGCCGTAATTGCCTTCCTCAATGTATTTCTTCGCGTTGTCCCATGCGCCGCCGCCGGATGTCATGGAGATCGCGACGAACAGCCCGGTCACGATCGTCCCCAGCAGCATCGCACCCAGTGCGCTGAACGCCGCCACCCGGCCGCCGATGCCCCAGATGATCAGCCACAGCACCACGGGCGCCAACACCGGCAGCAGCGACGGTACGATCATCTCGCGGATCGCCGCTTTGGTCAGCAGATCGACGGCGCGGCCGTATTCCGGTTTCGCCCGGCCTTCCATAATGCCGGGTATCTCGCGGAACTGGCGCCGCACTTCCACCACCACCGAGCCCGCTGCGCGGCCTACCGCGGTCATGCCCATCGCGCCGAACAGGTAGGGCAGCAGTCCGCCGATGAACAACCCGATCACGACGTACGGGTCCTGCAACTGGAACGGCACGGTCAGGTTCGGGAAGTAATGCTTCAGGTCCTGCGTGTACGCTGCAAACAGCACCAGCGAAGCCAATCCCGCCGAGCCGATCGCATAGCCCTTAGTGACCGCTTTCGTCGTGTTGCCGACCGCGTCCAGCGCGTCGGTGGTGACCCGCACCTCGCGCGGCAGGT
>DATIMO010000136.1:0-7032 GCA_035475215.1 Acetobacteraceae bacterium
CGGCGCAAAATCAAGCGTGCCGGGTGGAGCGAGGCACAGCTGTTCACACTGCTCAGCCAAATGCGATAGCCCTGCCCTTCCGGGGAGGGCTTCCCTTTTTCCCCCTCTCCTTATGGGCAGGGGGTGTACCGGGGAATTGAACGCTCCTTTTGAAAATGTTCAGTCTCTCAGACTTGGCCATTCAGGCTTTGGTAGCAGGCGGCTTCGTCGGGGTGGCCTTGATCACCGCGGCCTATTTCGCCAACCAGCAGGGCTGGTTGGCCTCGCACGACTGGCGGTTTCCGGCCGCCAATCTGGTGGGCTCGATGCTGATCTTCGCGTCGCTGTTCGCTCAATGGAACTTCCCGTCCGCGGTGATCGAGGCGTTCTGGATGTCGATAAGCACTTACGGATTGCTCAGGAGTAGGCGCTCATGACCCAACTGGTATCGCGCACCGTCCGCGCGGGCGTAATCGAGATCGCCAACCATCGCCCGTTCGCCCTTATCGCTGGCCCGTGCCAGATCGAATCCCGCGCCCACGCGCTGGAAGTTGCCGCGGCACTTCGGGCGATCGCGGACACCGCCCGGGTGCCGCTGATCTACAAATCGAGTTTCGACAAGGCAAATCGCACCAGCGCTTCCGCCGCGCGCGGCGTTGGCATGGCGCAAGGCCTCGCCATCCTGGCGGAGGTGCGGGAGCGGACCGGGCTACCTGTCCTGACCGATGTGCACGTTGCCGAGCAATGCGCGCCGGCGGCCGAAGCCGTCGATGTGCTGCAGATTCCCGCGTTCCTGTGCCGCCAGACGGACCTGCTGTTGGCCGCCGGACGCACCGGCAAACCGGTCAATGTGAAGAAGGGCCAATTCCTGGCGCCCTGGGACATGGCCAATGTTGCCGCGAAGATCGCCAGCACCGGCAACCACAACATCATGCTCTGCGAACGCGGCGCCAGCTTTGGTTACAACATGCTGGTTACCGATTTCCGGGCGCTGCCGATCATGGCGCGCACCGGCTATCCGGTGGTGTTCGACGCCACGCATTCTGTGCAGCTTCCGGGCGGGCAGGGGGCATCCTCGGGCGGCCAGCGTGAGTTCGCGCCCGTCCTTGCGCGCGCGGCCCTGGCGGTCGGCGTCGCCGCGGTGTTCATCGAGACCCACCCCGATCCGGACCGCGCCCCGTCCGACGGGCCGAACATGATCGCATTGCGTGACATGCCGGCGCTGATCGCCCGTTTGGCCGCATTCGACCGACTGGCCAAGACCGCTCCCCAGCCGTGACCGATCCGACCGTGTTCAGTAACTGACTGCACCACTACCGCGGTGCGGCAAAGGTCGCCCGCGCAGCGAGCAGGTGAGGGCACTGCGAGCGCGCCGGCCGTTATCCCTTTCGCAACCTCTATCTCGCAGGCTGGGGCTTTCGGACGAGCAGGAGGCGATGACCGGGTCGCAGCCACAGAACGGCACCCGTTCGGCGCTGCTGGATGCCGTGCGCGGCGTGGCAATTCTTCAGGTGCTTATATGGCATTACTGGGTGCCTGGCTTCGCCCGAAGCAAGCTACCCGGAATGCACTTGCTCACGGCATTGCTGAACCTGAGTTGGACAGGCGTTGATTTGTTCTTCGTGCTGTCCGGGTTCCTGATCGGCGGCATCCTGATCGATCATCGGCAGGATGCAAACCTGTTATCGGTCTTTTACGGGCGACGCGTCTTGCGGATTCTGCCGCTCTACGCCCTGGTGCTGGTTCCGTTTCTCCTGAACGGAGCCGATGCGGCGATTTCATATGCGACGTTCACGCAGAATGTGGTGTGGGCCGCCGCCGGACACTGGGGCCCGCAATGGATCGGGGTGACCTGGTCGCTTGCGGTGGAGGAGCAGTTCTATCTTGTCTTGCCGGCGCTGATCAGGTTGGTCCCGCCCGCACGGCTGCCCATAGTTCTGCTGGCGTTGATCGCGTTGGCGCCTGTTGCACGGTTACTGGCGTGGCTCGGCTTCGGCAATCCATACGCCAGCTACATGCTGATGCCCTGCCGAATGGACGCGCTCTTTGCCGGCGTAATTGTGGCGTGGTTGTCCCGCCAACCGCACATGGTACGCCATCTTTTGCACAACACCGGACCGCTGCGCGCGGTAATTGGCATCAGCGGGGCAGGGGTTTTGCTGCTGCTGACCAGCGGCGGTGAGGCACTGTCGCCGCCGCTATGGAGCATCGGGTACACGGTGATCGCCTGTTTCTACGCGGCGCTGCTGCTGGAACTGACGCTCCGCCCGCCGGACTTGCCCAGCCCAATACACCTGCTCGGCGGGTTTGGCCTGCGCGCCTACGGGATCTATCTGCTGCATCGGCCCGTTGAAATCATCGTCGAGCGGTTGATCGCGACCGGCCTGCTGGGGCTGATTGCCGCCACCGGTCTGACCCTGATCGCCGCCGCCTTGAGCTGGCGCCTCATCGAACAGCCCTGCATTTCGCTCGGTCACCGGTTCTTTCGCTATCGCCGGGCGATCAGGGCAGCCCCGCTCCCGGCCTGACGAACCTATCAAGGCCACCCTTGAGGGTGATCGCGTCGGCGCGCAGAGTTGCATCATGCCGATCGTCCCGATCCGTGGCCTGTTCGAAGCGCACCTGACGGTCAGTGACCTCGATCGATCGATCACATTCTATCGCGATACGCTCGGCCTGCCGCTCGCGCACGTCATCGCGGCAAGGAACGTGGCATTTTTCTGGATCGGAGCACCTGGTCAGGCGATGCTCGGCTTGTGGTCGATCGGCACCGCGCCGCTGTTCATGCGGCTGCACATAGCGTTCGAGACCGCGCTCGATCATGTCATTGCATCTGTGGAAAGCTTGCGCGAAGCCGGCCTGACGCCGCGCTCCGGCACCAGGCAGCCGATAGACCAACCGGTGGTGCTCTGCTGGATGCCGGCTGCTAGCGTCTATTTCGACGATCCGGACGGGCACTCGCTGGAATTCATCACCATGCTGCCCGACCGCGCGCGCCCCGACCTTGGCATAATCCCGCTCTCCGACTGGAGGAGGATGCAGTGACCGACACGATCCTGGTTGAACAACGCAACGGCTGGCGCAAACTCATCCTAAACCGCCCGGATAAGCTGAATGCGCTGAACGAGACCGTCCTGCGCGATCTGACAGCCGCCCTGGACGCGATCGAAGCCGATCGTTCCTGCCGAGCGGTGCTGCTCACCGGCGCCGGACGAGGCTTCTGCTCCGGTCAGGAGCTTGGCCCATCAATCATGCCCCGACAGGCCGGTCCGCCTGATTTAGCGCCGATCGCCGACGCCTATCATCGCGGCCTGGTGCGCCGGTTACGCGCTGTGCCGCTGCCGGTGGTGTGCGCGGTCAACGGCATTGCCGCGGGTGCCGGCGCCAATCTGGCGCTCGCCTGCGACATTGTGCTGGCCGCCCGCGGCGCCAGCTTTGTGCAGGCGTTCGTGCGCATCGGCCTGGTGCCAGATTGTGGTGGGAGTTTTTTCCTGCCTCGTCTGATCGGAGAGGCTCGCGCTCGCGTCCTGGCGATGCTCGGTGAGCCGGTTTCAGCCGAGCAGGCGGAGACCTGGGGCATGATCTGGAAGGCCGTTGATGATGCCGAACTGACGGTGCAGTCAGAGGCGCTGACCACAAGACTGGCAGCCGGCCCGAGCGAGGCCCTGGCATTGATGAAGCGAGCGTTCGCGGCGTCCGCAACCAACACGCTGGACGCGCAGTTGGATCTGGAGGCGGAACTGCAAGGCCTGGCTGGTCGCACCGCCGATTATGCCGCCGGCGTGCAGGCTTTCGCGGCCAAGAGCAAGCCGGTGTTCACCGGGGGCCGGTGACGATGTCGCGCGGGGGAACCACAATCGATGCCGGGTGATCCGGCCGCACTTGCCCGTGCCTGCGCCGATGCAATGTGGGCCGAGGACCGCGCCAGCAAAGGGTTGGGCATGCGGCTGGACGCAGTCGGCCTAGGCCATGCCGTGCTGACCATGCAGCTCACCGAAGCCATGGTGAACGGCCACGGCATCGGTCACGGCGGCTTCATCTTCGCGCTCGCCGATTCGGCATTTGCCTTTGCCTGCAACAGCCACGGCGATCGCGCCGTTGCCCAGCACGCGAGCATAACGTTTTTGCGTCCCGGAAAGCTCGGTGAATGCTTGCGCGCCGAGGCGGTCGAGCGGGTGCGCGGCGGCCGATCCGGCATCTACGATGTGCGCGTCACCGGCAGTGATGGCCGGGTGATCGCCGAATTTCGCGGACACGCGCGGACCACGGGAAAGTTCTTTACCGCGGAGGAATAGATGCCGAACCCTGGGCTCGATGCGATCGAAACCGCGTCACGTGACGAAATCGCGGCGTTGCAACGCGAACGGATCGCCTGGACCCTGCGTCACGCATGGGCGAATGTGGAGCATTATCGGACCGCTTTTGCCGCCGCCGGCGTGCATCCGGACGATTTCCGCGATCTGCCCGATCTGGCAAAGTTTCCGTTGACGACGAAACACGATCTGCGAGCCAATTATCCGTTCGGCATGTTCGCCGTACCGAGCGAGCGGATCGCCCGCATCCATGCCTCCTCCGGCACCACCGGCAAGCCCACCGTGGTCGGCTACACCGCGGCGGATCTGGAAATCTGGGCCGGCGTGGTGGCTCGGTCCATCCATGCCGCCGGTGGACGGCCCGGAATGCTGCTGCACAATGCCTATGGTTATGGCCTGTTCACCGGCGGGCTTGGCCTGCATGCCGGCGCTGAACGGCTGGGCTGCACAGTGATACCGGTTTCCGGCGGCATGACCGAGCGGCAGGTGCAACTCATAACCGACTTCCGCCCGGAGATCATCACCGTTACGCCGAGCTACATGCTGGCGATCCTGGACGAGTTTCGCCGCCAGGGTCTCGAACCGCGTGCAAGCTCATTGAAGATCGGCATTTTCGGCGCCGAACCCTGGACCAACCCGATGCGCCGCGAAATCGAGGACGGATTCGCGATGGATGCTGTCGATATCTACGGGCTGTCCGAAGTCATCGGTCCGGGCGTCGCCAACGAATGCATCGAAACCAAGGATGGACCGACGATTTGGGAAGACCATTTCTATCCGGAGATCGTCGATCCGAAAACCAGTGCGGTGCTGCCGGACGGCGAACCGGGTGAGTTGGTTTTCACGACGCTGAGCAAGGAAGCGATGCCGGTGATCCGCTACCGCACGCGCGACCTGACCCGTCTGCTTCCAGGCACGGCACGGACCATGCGGCGGATGGAGAAGGTCACCGGCCGGTCGGACGACATGCTGATCGTCCGTGGCGTCAACCTGTTTCCGACCCAGATCGAGGCACACCTGCTGCAAAGCCGTTTGCTGACCGGCCATTACCGTATCGTGCTGACACGCGAAGGACGGATGGATGAGCTGACGATCGAAGTGGAGCCGCGTGCGGATATCGGTGATGCATCGGCAATCGGGGTCGAGGCGCTGGCGGTGGTTGCGCGCATCAAGCAGACGATCGGGATCACGACTCGTGTGACCATCCAGCCGCCCGGCACGATCGGCCGGTCAACCGGCAAGGCGCAGCGGGTGGTGGATCGGCGCGCCAAGCGATGATTGCGGCAATCGGCCGGGCGGCATCATGGCCGGGCTTCTCCTGGCCCTTACGACCCAGTTTAGCCGGTCCAAGGCATGAGGTTCCAAAAGGAAAAGCTGTCGATTTGCCCAAATTCCGCTGCAGAGCCGCTATGCCGCATCACCACTGAGTTCCCCCGGTCGGTAGATTCCGGAACTGGTTATGAAATCCCAGATAGCGGGCTTTTCACACCGCACCCTATCCAGCATCTCGCTTATGCAGACGACCGAAGGCTGGCGAAGCCCGCGGTGCTCGACCAATCCACCCAATGGGATAAAATGGATGCCAAAAATGCCCAACAGCCGCACCAGTTTCGGTTCCATGAGGGCGCACCAGTGAGTTAGCCGCATACTGCTGCTGAGCTGAATAATGCCGCGCACAAGAATTAGCCGCGCGAAGTTACTCGATGAGGCGCCTGCTGAACGCAATTCCTTGGATAGCACGAAATGGGAGACTTCGGCTGTACGTGAGCGCGGCAGGACTCGTAGATTGGACGCATTGATGATCTGTTCTATCGGTAACGTCACCCCGACGCCGCATACGCGCGGAAGGACGAGGCGTGCAGTACCGACTGCCATCTTGGTGGGGCGGTGACGCAACACCAGATGCCGTGACATGGCATCAAAGGGATCCGATTCCCGTCCGTGCTGGCCCGTTTCGAATTCATTCTCTTGACAGTAAGCCTGATATCTCAGGCGGAATACCTCGTCCAGTGACCCAGTATTGTCCGCCGTTTCGAGTAGAAAACATCCATAGACATCACCGATGGTGTCGGTGCTGTGATTCACCTCCATAGGTTCGTCCCTCCTAAACGGGGATCAAGACGTCCTCGTTGTCCGTATCCTCTAGCGATGAATTATTGTTCACGTGCGGTCAGGAAAACCGCCACTGAGACTCGCATGTTCGAGTTGTACAGGGGCGATGTAGCGCGTCAAATAAAACTATTCGCAACAATTATCGGTGAGAGTTGTGGACAATTCAATGATCCGTGCGTCCCAGCAGAAAAACCAATGGTGCTGAGGCCATGGGTTGCTCCGATCCCACACCGGCCGAAATCGCGTCTATCCGACCGTCGGTGCTACTCGCGGTAACGTGAATACCATCTTTTCAGCGGAGGCGCCAAGGATGCGCGGCCCTTTGTTTAGCAACACCCAAATGCCGGCTCAGAAGGACGGTCTTGCAAGTTATCTGGCGGCGGCGAACGCGCTGAGAAGCGGCGATCCCACGACAAGGCGGCCGGCACTTTCAGAGCTCCTCGAACTGGCGAGGGGCTGTCAGGGCGTGCTCCGGTCCAATGCGGAACGGCTCCTGACGGAGGAATTTGGCCCCTACGCGGTGTCTGAGGGTCTGTCGGGCTGCTCCGCGCCCATCGAGGTTGTTCACGCCTGCGATGGCAATTGCTCCTCTTGCGTATGGTTGTGGCAGGATCCGCCCGGTCCGTCT
>DATIMO010000137.1:0-8415 GCA_035475215.1 Acetobacteraceae bacterium
CCTTTTTGCACGATCAATACGGGCCCATACCACCAGGCCGGACCGGAGAAGCTGATTACCTTGATGCGCTCGGGTGTCACGTGGATATCAGCGCCGATCACGTCGGTACGGTGCGACAGCAGCGCGGGAATAACGGATTCCCATGGCATCCAGGCCACATTGATCTTCTTGATGCCAAGCAGGTCCAGCACCGCCTTGTTGATCTCCCAATCGATCCCGGTCGGCTGCTTGTTTGCGTCCTGGTAAAACTCGGGCGGGTTGACGTTAGAGCCGATCGAAATCCCGTTCTTGACCGCGTTTTCATAGGAAGCGTCACCGCAATTCGCCACGTCCGGCTTCATTTCAACTGGGAATTGCGACTCCTGCGCGATTGCCGGCAGGCCGGCCAGTGACCAGAGCAGCCCAAGAGCGACTATCGCGCGGTGTGCGTGGCGCATATCATTTTCTCCTGTTATTGATTCAGGCAGCGGCGCGGCGACGCTAGCACTCTCTCGCGCAGCCGCAATAGTGGGGCACGGGCTGACATCGCCCCGGGTTGGCGATACCTTGCCAGCCCGCATCAGGACGCGCCGAGATGAAGATCACCGACGTACAGGCAGTCTATCTCAGGTTGCCGGACATCCAACAGCGCACCGACAGTTCCCAGGACGCACTGCTGGTGAAGATCAGCACCGACGCCGGCCTGGTCGGCTGGGGTGAGGTCGATGGCTGTCCGGCGGTCGCCCGGGCGGTCATCGAAGCCGGCTATTCACATACCCAGGTCAACGGCCTGCGGGCGATCCTGTTGGGCGAAGACCCGTTGGACACCAGCCGGCTATGGAACAAGATGTATCAGCAAACCCTGTATTTTGGCCGCAGTGGCGCAACGCTTCAGGCCATGGCCGGGGTCGATATCGCGCTGTGGGATATCAAGGGCAAGGCGCTCGGCCAGCCGATCGCCGTGCTTCTGGGTGGCGCGCTGCGTGACAAAATGCGCGTCTATTCGTCCAACATGTTCCAGTTCACCGTCGAAGCTACCGTGGAACGGGCCAAGCGGGCGATCGACACCGGCCATACCGGGGTCAAGTTCGGATGGGAACCGTTCGGCCGCGATGCGACGACCGATTTGCGCTACGTCGATGCGATCCGCAAGGCGATCGGCGACAATAACGATTTCATGCTGGATGTCGGCCTGGCCTGGGACGCCAAGACCACGTTGCAACGCGCCCGCCTGTTCGAGCCCTACCGCCTGTTCTGGATCGAAGAGCCGCTGCATCCCGACGACTATGCGGGCTATGCCAAAGTCTCCCGCGGCTGCCTTCAGCACATCGCGGCCGGCGAGCAGGAATGCAGCGTTGTCGGCTTCGAGCGGCTGATCGATGAGGGCGGTATCGATATCGTCCAGATCGACCTGACCCGCTGCGGTTTCACCCAGGCGATGCGCATCGCCGCCCACGCCCAACGTCGCGGACGCAAGATCTGCAACCACAACTTCACCACCGATATAAACACCGCCGCCTCGCTGCACTTCCTGTGTGCCATCGAAAACGCGCTGGTGATGGAATACTGCGTCGAACCCAGCGAAATCTCCCAGCGGCTGGCGAAGAAGCCGGTGACCATCCGCGACGGCTACGCGCATCTGCCGACCGAACCAGGTCTGGGCGTGGAGCCGAACGAAGACATCATCGCAAAATATCTGGTCCGCACCTGAAAGGAGGTCGATCATGCCCATGGACGACATGCCGCTTGCAGCCACTCAGGCGAAGGAATGGCAATTGCGCGTCGATCTGGCGGCCGCCTTCCGGATCGCGGCGAAGCTTGGCTGGCACGAATCAGTTGCGAACCATTTCAGCCTGGCCGTTTCGCCCGACAGCAAGCGCTTCTTGATGAACCCCAAATGGCGCCACTTCGCGCGCATCCGGGCAAGCGAACTGCTACTGCTCGATGCGGACGATCCTGGCACGATGCAGCGGCCGGACGCGCCCGATGCCTCCGCCTGGTGTATTCACGGCCGCATTCATGCCCAGGTTCCGCAGGCGCGCTGTATCCTGCACGCGCATCCGACCTACTCAACGGCGGTCGCCTCGCTGGCAGATCCGGAGATCAAGCCGATCGATCAGAACACGGCCGGATTCTACAATCGGGTGGCGATCGATTTTGGTTTCAGCGGGATAGCTGATAACACCGCGGAAGGTGACCGCCTCGCCGCAAAGCTCGGCGATTTCCGGCGCCTGATGATGGGCAATCACGGCGTGCTGGTGGTCGCTGACACGGTGGCCGAGGCATTTCACGATCTTTACTATCTCGAACGTGCCTGTCAGACGCTGGTGCTGGCCTATGCCACTGGGCAGAAGCTGAACATCATGCCGCCCGAACTGGCGGAGCGCACCGCCCGCGACTGGGACGCGTACGCGGGAATGGCGTTCGCACACTTCGATGAAGAGAAACGGCTTCTGGATGAGAAGGACGCCTCGTATGCGACCTGATGCCCCACCTGCACCTCTCCCGCGCGCGGGACAGGTTCAAACGCAAGCGTAGAACGTGCCCATGCTTCCACTCGATGGTCTGATCGTCCTCGAGTTCGCCCACACCGTCATGGGTCCGACCTGCGGCGTCGTGTTGGCCGATCTGGGTGCCGACGTGATCCGCGTGGAACCGGCGCCGGAGGGTGACCGCACACGCCGCCTGCACGGCTTCGCCACCGGTTTCTTCTCCTATTTCAATCGCAACAAGCGGTGCATCTGCATCGACCTGAAATCGCCCGATGGACTCGCCGTCGCCCAGGACCTGCTGCGTCGCGCCGATGTGCTGATCGAGAATTTCGGTCCGGGCACGATGGAGCGCCTGCACCTGGGTTGGGAGCACGTCCATGCCATCAACCCACGCCTGATCTATTGCGCGCTGAAGGGCTTCCTGCCGGGCCCATATGAGCACCGTCCAGCACTGGACGAAGTCGTGCAGTTCATGACTGGACTTGCCTACATGACAGGCCCGCCCGGGCAACCGCTGCGTGCCGGTTCATCGGTCATCGACATCATGGGCGGCGTGATGGGCGATGTGGCGATCCTGGCGGCGCTGCGGCAACGCGATCGGGACGGGCAGGGGCGCAAGGTGACCAGCACGCTGTTCGAATCCGCGGCATTCCTGGTTGGCCAACACATGGCCGGCGAAGCCGCCAGCGGGATACCGTCACCGCCGATGCCGATCCGCAGCAGCGCCTGGGGAATCTATGAAACGTTCCCGACCGCCGGTGGCGAGCTGCTGTTCATCGGCATCACCTCGGACAATCACTGGCGCGCGTTCTGTCCGGCATTCGACCGACCCGATCTGCTCGCCGATCCCCGTTTCCGTACCAATGCGGACCGCGTGAAAAATCGCCCGACGTTACGCGGATTCGTCGCCGAGATTGCACGATCGCACGATATCACCACGCTCGGCAGCATCCTGGATCGCGCCGGAATTCCATACTCCCCGGTGAACAAGCCATCGGACCTGTTGGAGGATCCCCAGGCGTTGGTGCACGCCTTGCCGATCCGCCTGCCGACCGGAACCATCGCCAACCTGCCGCCGCTGCCCATTGCCATCGACGACAGGTCACCGAGGGTTCGGACGCAACCGCCGGAGATTGGTGAGCACACAGACCAGGTGCTGGTGGATATTGGCTACGGCCCGGATCGGATCGCGGCGCTGCGCCGGCATGGAAGTGTTGCCTGAGCTTGACGAAATTCGATCGTCGACCAGCGTCTTCTTTGTGTTCTTCCGACCTTCCTGATCTTTGTGTCGAAGAATTTGCCGCCCCGCGAACGTGCCTGGGACAAGCCCGGCCATAACGGCTGGTGCGAGCATGCCGATTGCATTGCTTGCAACGAGCCTGTCATCGCCCTTCAAAATTCGGCTTCCGCTTCTCATTGAACGCGCGAATCCCCTCGCGACGATCCTCGGTCGGCACCATGCGGTTATACGCCTCGATCTCGAACATCATGCCGCTGGCCAGATCCATGTTCAGCCCGTAATTCACCGCCTGCTTGATCTGCCGGGTGGAGATCGGCGCGTTCGCAGCTATCGTTGCGGCGGTTTCCAACGCGTCGGTCAGCAGGCGATCCGGCGAGCAGACGCGGTTGACCATGCCCCACTCGTACGCCTGATCCGCCGAGAATGGCCGCCCCGTCAGCATGATCTCCTTCGCCCGTCGCGCGCCCACGGCCCGCGGCAGGTTCTGCGTCCCTCCGGCTCCCGGCATGATGCCGAGTGTAACTTCCGTCAGCGCAAACCGGGCATGTTCGGCGGCGTAGATGAAATCGCAGCACAGCGCGATCTCCAGCCCGCCGGCAAACGCCGCACCGTTCACCGCCGCGATGATCGGCACCGGGCAGGACACAATCGCGCGAATCGCACGTTCGAAGATCAGATGCTGATCCTGCCATTGTGCATCCGTCATCCCATTGCGCTCTTTCAGATCGCCTCCGGCGCAGAACGCACGCGCACCGGCGCCGGTAACAACGATGGACCGCTGCACCCCTGGGGATGCGTTCATCGCCTCGAAACACGCCAGCAGGTCGCGCCCCATCTGTGTGTTCATTGCATTGGCAACGTCTGGGCGATTGAGCGTCACCAGACTGACATGCGGTTGCGGCTGCTCCAGCCGTAATGTGGCGTAGCTATGCGTCATGTGCCCACCACTTCCTCCGGATCCTCCAACTCCACGCTCAATGTCCGCAGCTCGGCCGTATGCGGATGCCGCGCGCGACCGGCGCGTAGATCATCGGCGCTGATCTGTTCCACCATCTCTCCGCCCTGCATCACACCCACCACCGGACAGAGATGCGCCACGACAGCAAGATTGTGCGACACCAGCACGTAAGTCAGCCCCCGGCGCCGTTGCAGATCGGCAAGAAGATTCAGCACCTCCGCTTGCACCGATACATCCAGAGCGCTGGTCGGCTCATCCAGCAGAAGCACGTCGGGTTCTGCCATCAGCGCGCGGGCGATCGCAACGCGCTGGCGCTGGCCCCCGGATAGCTGGTGCGGATAGCGGAAGCGCACGGATTCCGGCAGCGCCACCTCGGCCAGCGCTTGCAGGATGCGGCTTTCCACATTGCCGATCCCATGCACCAGCAGCGGTTCCGACAAGGCGCGATCGACCGTCTGCCGCGGATGCAACGAACCGTACGGGTCCTGAAACACCATCTGCACGCGGCGGAAGAAGCTTTTGTCGCGGTTCGGTCCGAGCGCCGTTCCATCCAGCGCCATCCGCCCGGTCCAATTCGGATTCAGTCCCGACAATGCGCGGAGTACGGTCGATTTGCCCGACCCGCTCTCTCCCACAATGCCGAAACTGTCACCGGGTGGAACCCTGAACGACACACCTTTCACAGCCTCGGTCTCGCCGAACCGAACCCGGAGCTCTTGCACCTCGATCACTGTGCGGACCCGTCAAGCACGGCAGCGGCCCTGCTACGATGGTCTGGTTCGCGAACCCTCCTGCCCGAAACCATCACCCGACCAGCCATGCCGGGTCGCGCGCCAGCGTTGCCAGCCGCACTCGCGGATGCACGAGCGACGGCAAGCACTCCAGCAACCCGCGCGTATAAGGATGTTGCGCCCGCGACAGCTCCCCCGCGGCCAACCGCTCCAGCACGTGTCCCGCGTACATCACCATCACCCGGTCGCAAAAATGCGAAACCAGCGGCAGATCGTGGCTGATCAGGATCAGCCCCATCCCGCGGCGCGATACCAGATCATCGATCAGCCGCAGGATCTCGGCCTGCACCGTCGCATCCAACGCGCTGGTGGGTTCGTCGGCAATCAGCAACTCCGGGTCCGGCGCCAGCATCATCGCGATCATGACGCGCTGACCCATCCCGCCCGACAGCTCATGCGGATACAGCCCAGCAACCCGTGCCGGACCGCGGATACGCACCTGCTCCAGCAGATCGACAGCGGCCTGCGCGGCAACCCGCCGCGAGCCCCCCTTATGTACCCGCCATGCTTCCGCAATCTGCCGCCCGACAGTCATCACCGGGTTCAACGAGTATTTCGGGTCCTGCAGGATCAGCCCTGCCCGTCGGCCGCGAATGCCACGCAGCACGTTCTCCGGCGCGGCCAGAATGTCGATGCCATCGAAGCGCAGCCGATCCGCGCTGACCTGGGCGGCGGACGGCAGCAATCGCAATATGGCGCGTGCGGTCAGCGACTTGCCCGATCCGCTCTCGCCCACGATGCCCAGCTTTTCTTGACCGAGTTCCAGCGAGACGCCGCGCACCGCATGCTCCACGCCGCTCGGGGTTGCAAAGCTGATGCGCAGATTATCGATCTCGACCAGCATCAGCGCTGCTTCGGGTCAAGCACGTCGCGCATGCCGTCACCCAGCAGGTTGAACGCCAGAGAGGCGATCAGAATGGCCACGCCAGGGATGGTCGGCACCCACCATTGCTGCAGGATGTAACCACGTGTCGCAGCGATCATCGTGCCCCACTCCGGTGTCGGCGGCTGCGCCCCCATGCCGAGAAAACCCAGACCCGCGGCGGTGAGAATGATTCCGCTCATGTCCAGCGTCACGCGCACGATCACCGACGACAGGCACAGCGGGATGACGTGCCGCAGGATGATGCGCCCCGACCAGGCGCCGGTCAGCCGCATGGCGGCGATGTAGTCCGTGTGTCGGATGGTCAAGGTATCGGCCCGCGCCAGGCGTGCGTAAGCCGGCCAGGACGTCAGCGCGATCGCGAACACCGCGGACGTGATGCCGGGTTTCAGCGCCGCCACGAACGCCAGCGCCAAAATCAGCCGTGGGAAGGCCAGGAACACGTCGGTCACGCGCATCATCGCGCGATCGACAAATCCACCCAGATACCCGGCCATGCTGCCGACCAGCAGGCCGGCCGGTGCCACCAGCACAACAACCGCGACTACCATCCCCAGTGTGATCCGTCCGCCATAGATCACGCGCGTATAAAGGTCGCGGCCAAGCTCGTCAGTGCCGAACCAGTGTGCGAGGGTAGGCGGTGCCAACCGATCGGCCAGGTTCTGCGCCGACGGATCGTACGGCGTGATCAGTGGCGCCACCAACGACGCAAGCACCAATATGATTGAGGTGACCAGCCCGACCATCGCCAGCTTGTTGCGCCGGAACAGCAGCCAGCCGCGGTAGCTTCGCCCCCAGGCCGCCTGCCGGCGCGATTGCGGGGTCTCGGTCAGCAGCCACGCACGCAGCGTCGTTTCGCTCATCGTACTCTCGGATCCAGCACGCGGTACGCGATGTCCGCCATCAGGTTCAGCACGACATACACGAAGCCCACGACAAGCGTGGCGCCAAGTACCGCATTCATATCGGCATTCAGCAGCGATACGGTAAGGTAAAGTCCCAGCCCTGGCCAGGAGAACACGGTTTCCGTCAGGACCGCGCCTTCGAGCAATCCGGCGTAAGCCAGCGCGATCACCGTCACCAGCGGCACCGCGATATTGCCGAACGCATGGCGCCACAGGATGCGCGCACCGGATAATCCCTTGGCCCGCGCCGTCACGATATACTCGCCCGATAGCGCGTCCAGCATGAAGGCGCGTGTCATCCGGGTGATATACGCGAGGCTGAAATACGCCAGGATGATTGCCGGCATGGCAAGATGCGCCAGCGCGTCCCAGAACACGTCCCACTGGCCCTCGATGGCCGAATCAATCACCAGCATGCCGGTAATGCGATCGACCAGACCGTCATAGCCCACGTCGATCTGCCCGGTGCCGGGAGCAATTCCAAGCTTCACATAAAAGATCAGCAGGAAGATCAGCCCGAGCACGAACACCGGGATCGATTGCCCGGCCAGGCTGACCACGCGCACCACGTGATCGAAGCGCGAGCCTTGCCGCGCGGCGGCAATCACCCCAAGCGGTATGCCAAGGACGATCGACAGGATGATCGCCGCGGTTGCCAACTCGAATGTCGCCGGAAAATAGGTGGCGATGTCTTGCGTGACCGGATGTGTGGTCATTACGCTGCTGCCGAGATTCCCGTGCAGCAGCCGTACAAGATAGATGCCGAACTGCACGATCAGCGGGCGATCCAGTCCAAGCTCCGTGCGCACCCGCGCGATCACGTCCGGCGGCGCATGGTCACCCACGATCGCGATCACCGGGTCGATCGGCATCACGCGGCCGATCAGGAACGTCACCAGGATCAATCCGAACAGCGTTATCGGCACACTGGCAATCGTGCCAGAAATCCTGCGCAGACGGGCGGGCAGAAGGGTCATGGCACCGGCAGCGGTTCCAGCTCGATCACTCCGGAAAAGCGGCGGAAATCGGCAGTATTGAATGTCAGCAGCCGGCGCAAACCGTGTTCGACCATAGTCGGGACAATGTTCGTATCATGCACCTGCTTACCGGCGCCTGGATAGCGATCGAGGAGGAACAACAGTCGGTCCGGCACAGGCGCTCCGTCCT
>DATIMO010000138.1:0-4337 GCA_035475215.1 Acetobacteraceae bacterium
TCAGCCGATATTCCTCGGTGTCAGACATGTCCCTCCGCACCTCGCTCGCTTCAGATCGAAGCGGTTGACGAGCCCCGGTAAGTCAACCGCTTACCGACTATATCACCAAGAGCATTCAGGGTACGAGCACTATCGTCAACGCCGAGGCGCACCCGGTGGTTATACCGGAAGTCGAACTCCGTACCCGCCGAAGGCAGCCGCAGATGCCTGGAGCTACTGCGCGCTAATTCGCCTCACGGTGGGATGCGAATCTTGGTTGATTCGCATCACAGCGCAAGCGCCCGCACCAATAGCCGCGCCTTCTCCACCACCACCGCCGCCGTATCGCCCGGCCGATAGATCGATGACCCAACGCCGAATCCCGCCGCCCCCGCCGCGCGCCAGTTCGCCAGGTTGCCCGCGTCGATCCCGCCTACGGGCAGCACCATCGTGCCCCCCGGCAACACCGCCCGGATCGATCGCAGCACCGTCGGGCTGGCCGCTTCGGCGGGGAACAGCTTGATTGCGTCCGCCCCGGCCGCCAGCAACGCGAACGCCTCGGTCGGCGTGAAAAAACCTGGTACTGCCAGCAAGCCCCGAGCCTTCGCTGCGCGCACCACATCCACGGCGGCGTGCGGCGTCACGATCAGCCGCCCGCCCGCCTCGGCGATATCCGACACCTGAGCCGTGGTCATCACGGTTCCGGCGCCGATCAGCAGCCGGTCCCCAAATCCGCGCGCCAGCCGGGCGATGCTGTCCAGCGGCTGCGGAGAATTCAGCGGCACTTCGATGATCGCAATGCCCGCCTGCTCCAGGGCTGCCGCAACCCCTTCAACCTCGTCGGGCCGCACCCCGCGCAGGATCGCGATCAGGGGGCAGCGTTGCAGCCAGCCGGTCATGTCCATGCGGCGTGCTTCCCGATCAGGGCCAGGCCGCGCGCCGACGCGTCCCCGTTCAGCCGCTCGGCCATGCCGCCACAGGTCTCGATCGCCCGCGCGTAGAGTGCAGTCAGGTCCGGCGCGCCGATCACGTGCACGACGGCATCGCCGGGATCATCGGCGAGTGCCGATCGCACCTCGTGCCCAATCAGCAGGCCGGATAAGTAAGAGGCCGAGGCGGACTCCGGCAGTCGGCCAGTGAGGCCAAGCGACCGCACGCCGAACAGATGATGCAGCAGCCCGCCCGCTTGCCCCGACCGTGCCACGCCGGCATCGAACGCCGCCGGTTCGGTGGCGCCATCGCGCATCATTCGTCCCAGGATGGTGTGCCCGCGCAGCGCGGAGAAGGATTCGCCGGTCAGGTAAGTGGAGAACGCGGCGATCCGCCCCCCCTGGACGCGTGCCCATTTGCTGTGAGTCCCCGGCAGGCAGGTCCATCCGCCGCTGCCCATGGACGCCAGAGCGCCGGCAAGCTGCGTCTCCTCGCCGCGCATCAGTTCGGCCACTCCCGCTTCATCGGTGGCGGACAGGCCGGGCACCAATTTCACCTGTGCCCAGTCGAACGGCACTTCGAGCAGCGCGCCGGCAATCTCGGCCGGACCCGCTGGGCACGGGAGATAGGGTGCCTCTACCCATCCTTGCCGGCTGCCAGCCATTCCGCACAGCAGCACATGCCGCTCCCCGGCGGCGAGCCAAGGACCGATCTCTTCCCGCAATGTATCGGCGAACCGCCCGTCCGGAACCGCCATGATGCCGCGCGGCCCGGACTTGCGGTCGCGGATCAACCCGTCGGGTGCAAGCCGAAACGCGCGGAAACTGCTGGTACCCCAATCGACGCCAATCATTCCCCCTGGCTCCTTCGTACGGCCAGCAGGAATGTGGGAATGTGATGCCAAACCTGCACCGTCTCGCCCGCGCGGAATTGCCGGAAGATCCCGCGGAGCTGGCGGGTTTTCTGGTCGGCAAGCTGGTGGTACGCCAGGCGCCCGAGGGAAACTGCGAGGGAAGCTGCTCTGGCCGCATCGTCGAAACCGAGGCATATCTGCCGGGCGACGCCGCCTGCCACGCGTTCCGCGGACGAACGCCCCGCAACGCCTCGCTGTTTCTGCCTCGCGGGCACGCATATGTGTATGTTGCCTACGGAACGGCGATGATGCTGAACGTGTCCGCCGGTCCGCCCGGGATCGGCGCCGGCGTGCTGCTGCGGGCGTTGCAGCCGGTGGATGGGATTGATGTCATGCAAATCCGCCGGGGCAATGTGCCGTTGCGTGACCTGGCACGCGGGCCGGGGCGGTTGGCTGCTGCTCTGGCGATTGGTCGCGCGCTGGACGGGATCGACCTGTGCGCTGATGGACCGCTGTTCCTGGCCGATGACCTTACCCCGCCCGGCGACGTCGGCCGCAGTGTGCGCATCGGCATCACCCGGGATGCGGATCGCCCGCTGCGCTTTTATCAGCGTGGCAGTCGGTTCCTCAGCGGCCCACGTTGGCTGAACCGGTAACCATTTCAGCCGCGTTGCACAGGGCGAACGCGCATGGCAGGTCGGCGGCGGGCGAAAGCCGGTCGGTGAGGCCAAGCACTGTTTCGGCGCCCCCCAGATACAGCACGGCGTCCGGCACCATCTGCCCGGCAACGGCTCGCAGCACACGCGCTTTGGTCGGGTGATCGAAATAGATCAGAACGTTGCGGCATAGGATCACGTCGAACCTGCCCAGCGGGCGCGGGTCGGACAGCAGGTTCCATTCGCGGAATGTCACCGCCCGCCGCAAGGCCGGATTGATCCGCCAGCCATCCGCCTCCTGGCGAAAATGCCTGGCGCGCATGGCGTCGGTCAGACCCCGCTCGACCTCGAATTGCGAATAGAGCCCGCGGCGCGCCCGGGCCAGCGGTTCACGAGCGATATCCGTGCCAATGATCTCGAAGCGTTCCGGCCGGATTGCGGGTCCACTTTCGGCGATGATCATGGCGACGGAGTAGGCCTCCTGACCGGAGGCCGCCGCGGCGGACCAGATGCGGATCGGCGCATCGATGGGGCGCGTGCGCACCAGCCGCGGCAGCACCCGCGTGGCCAGGACCTCGAACGGCGTGACGTCACGGAAGAATAGTGTTTCGTTGGTGGTCATGGCTTCGACCACCTCGTCCACCAGCACCGTCGATTTGCCGATGCCCAGCCGATCCGCCAAAGCCGAAAAGCCGGGCAGCCCCTCGGGCAGCCCCTGGCGCCGCACGATCGGGGCCAGCCGGGTTTCCAGCAGGTAAGCCTGATCAGGCGTGATCACCAGACCGGATCGGTTGCGCAGCAGGTCGGCGATTGCCTTGAATGCTTCGGCGGGCAGCGCAGGTATCATAGCGTATCCACGCTGGATAGTGCGCCGGAGCGGCCGGAACTGGCCGGGCGATCCGCCGCGGCGCCCGAAGGTGCTGTTGCGATAGCTGAAGGAGGCGTCACTCCCAGCAATTCCAGCAGCCTGGGAGCGATCTGCGGCAGCGGCAGCACTGCGTGGCACAGGCCGGCCTGTGCCACCGCCCCCGGCATTCCCCACACGACGCTGGTTGCTTCATCCTGCGCAAGTGCGGTGCCGCCGGCCTCTATCACGTCTCGGGTGCCGATCAGCCCGTCCTGCCCCATGCCGGTGAGGATCGCCACCAGCATCCGCCCGCACGTCGCGGTCGCCGCCGATTTGAGCATCGGATCGACCGCCGGGCGGCAGTAATTCACCGGAGGCGTGTCCAGCAGGCGTGCCCGCAAGCCGTCTGGAAATGCCTCGATCGTCAGATGGCGGCCGCCCGGCGCCACATACACCTGTCCGGCAAGCAGCCGCTCGCCGTCGGCCGCCTCGGCGCAGGTCACCCCGCTAAGCCGGCCGATATGCGCCGCCAGGGTGGCCGTGAAGGTCGGCGGCATGTGCTGGGTCACCACGACCGGCACCGGCAATGCTCCGGCCAACTCCGGGATCAGTGCGAACAGCGCCTGCGGGCCCCCGGTTGAACAGCCGATTGCCAACAGTTCCGGACGCTCCAGACCGGCGGGCCGCAATCCGCCAACCGTTTGCGCGGCCGTAGGCTGCCGCGGCGCGTGCGCCAGGCCGGTCACCTTCGCCAGCAACTCACGTCGGAACGCTTCACCACCCAGCCCGACCAGCGCGCTCGGCTTCGGGATGTAGTCGGCTGCGCCAAGCTGCAAGGCGCGAAGCGTTGCCTCTGCGCCTCGCGTGGTGGCCGTCGATGCCATGATCACCCGTAGTCCGGGAGCAGCTTCCAGCAGCAGCGGCAGCGCCGAAAGCCCGTCCATCACCGGCATCTCGACGTCCAGCAGCACGACGTCGATCGGTGTCCGTCGCACGGCCTCGATCGCTTGTTGTCCGTTGGCCGCGCGCGCCACCACCCGGACCCCAGGGTCCGCTTCGAGCAGGCGGGCGA
>DATIMO010000139.1:0-15720 GCA_035475215.1 Acetobacteraceae bacterium
GCTGTTCTCCCGCAGGAGAATGCATAAGGGGACACACATGAAGCTGAAATTCGCTGCCTTGGCGGTTGCCGTGATCACGCCCGGACTGGCCGCACAGGCACAGACCCGGATCACTGGCGCGGGCTCCACCTTCGCCGCGCCGATATACGCCAAATGGGGTGAGGCCGCCGCGTCGGCCATCGGCGTTACACTGAATTATCAGGCCATCGGCTCCGGCGCCGGCATCAACCAGATCAATAATCGCACCGTCGATTTCGGCGCATCCGACATGCCGGTTGCCGCGGACCAGCTTCGCGCCCATGACCTGTTGCAGTTCCCCACCGTGATCGGCGGCGTGGATATCATCGTCAATCTGCCGGGCGTGCAGTCCAACCAGCTTCGGCTTGATGGCGAAACCCTGGCCAGCATCTATCTCGGCACTATCACCAAATGGAACGATCCGAAGCTTGCCGCGCTGAACCCAGGGGTGAAGCTGCCGAATGTCGCAATCGCGCCGGTCTATCGTGCCGATGGTTCGGGCACGACCTTCGTGTTTACCGACTACCTTTCGATGATCAGCCCGACGTGGAAAGACAAGGTTGGCGCGGCCACCAGCGTGAAATGGGCCGCCGGAGCAGGCGCCCGGGGCAGCGACGGCGTTGCTGGTACCGTGCGCAACATCCGCGGTGGAATCGGCTATGTCGAAAGCGCCTATGCCGAACAGAACCGCCTGACAACGGCGATGCTGCGCAACAAGACCGGCCAGTTCGTCGCACCCACTCAGGATGCGTTTGCCGCCGCAGCGGCGGCCGCGGACTGGTCCAAGGTGCAGAACTTCGCCATCGATCTGAACAACCAGGCCGGCGAGAAATCCTGGCCGATCGAATCTGCCACCTTCGTGCTGGTGCCGACCGACGCCAAGGACGCGAACCAGACTGCCGCGGTGCTGAAATTTTTCGACTGGGGCTTCGCCAGCGGAGATCCGATCGCGCGCCAGCTTCTCTATATCCCACTGCCCGAAGCGGTGAAGACGGCGGTCCGCGCGGCCTGGAAGGCGCAGGTCAAGACAGCCGCGCGGTAATCCACATGCAGCAAGCCGCTGCTCTCGGCGCCTTGCGCCGCAGATTGCCGACGAATGTGGGGGATGCGGTCTTTGCTGCCGCCGTCCGCGCGTCTGGCGCCTTCGTGCTGATACTGCTCGGCGCAATCATCATGTCGTTGTTCATCGGCGGGCTGCCGGCCTTCCGCAGGTTTGGCGTCGGCTTCATCACCAGCACCGACTGGGACCCGGTCAAGCAGATCTTCGGCGCCGCGGTCTCGATCTATGGCACATTGATCACGTCCGTGCTGGCACTGGTTCTCGCCGTGCCGCTTGCGTTTGGCATTGCCTTCTATCTGACCGAGCTCGCACCGACCTGGCTGCGCCGCCCGGTGGGAACCGCGGTGGAGCTGCTGGCCGCAATTCCGTCGATCATCTATGGCATGTGGGGCTTCTTTGTGATCGTACCCGTGATGGGTCAGATCATCGAACCCTGGGTCATCGATGCCATCGGCGATATCCCGGTGATCGGAAACCTGTTCCAGGGTCCCCCCTTCGGCACCGGCATTGCGACCGCGGCAATCATCCTGGCGATCATGGTCATTCCGTTCATCGCCGCGACCATGCGCGATGTGTTCGACACCGTGCCCCCGGTGTACAAGGAATCCGCCTACGGCCTCGGCTGCACGACATGGGAGGTGATGCGGTCCATCGTGCTGCCCTACACCCGCGTCTCCGTGATCGGCAGCATCATGTTGGGGCTGGGCCGCGCGCTGGGAGAGACGATGGCCGTCACGTTCGTGATCGGCAATACGGATCGAATCAGCACCAGCCTGTTCGGTCCCAGCAATACGATCGCCTCGATCGTCGCGCTGGAGTTTCCGGAAAGCCCAGCCGGCAGCTTGAAGCTGTCTTCATTGCTGGCGCTCGGCTTCATCCTGTTCGTTATCTCGTTCATCGTGCTGGCCATATCGCGCCTGCTGCTTCGTCCGCGCCTGGGGGCCTGACCCGAATGAGCGTGACTGCATGCGCAGCTATCGATCGTGGCCCGCGTCGGGATCCCCAGGTCGCGCGCATGCTTGGCCGTCGCCGCAAGCGACGCAACATCGTGATGGAGGCGTTGTGCATCGCCGCCACCATCATCGGTCTTTTGCTGCTGGCTTCGATACTGACCACGCTGCTCTGGCTTGGGGTCGGCGGACTTTCGGCGACCGTGTTCACCAGCGTGACAAAACCGCCGGGCTCGCATGGCGGATTGCTCAACGCGATCATCGGCACGCTGGTGCAAACGGCCATCGGCACTGTCATAGGCACGCCGATTGGCATGATGGTCGGCACGTATCTGGCCGAATATGGCGGCAGTTCCTTCATCTCCAGCGCGATCCGCTATGTTTCGGATGTTTTGCTGTCGGCGCCATCGATCCTGATCGGGTTGTTCATTTACCAGTTGATCGTGCAACCGATGGGTGGATTCTCCGGTCTGGCTGGCAGTCTGGCGCTCGCAGTTATCGTGATTCCAATTGTTGTCCGCACCACGGAGGACATGCTGCGGCTGATTCCCATCTCTCTCCGGGAAGCGGCGGCAGCGCTCGGCGCACCCAAATGGAAGGTGATCGTCCTCGTCTGCTACCGCGCCGCGCGCGACGGGATCATGACAGGCGTGCTGCTGGCCGTGGCGCGCATTGCCGGGGAAACTGCACCGCTGCTTTTCACCAGCCTCGGGAACCTGAACTGGTCGATCAGCTTGACCAGGCCCATGGCCAGCCTGCCGGTAACGATCTACCAGTATTCCGGTTCGGCCTTTGCCGACTGGGTTCAGCTCGCCTGGACCGGAGCGCTGTTGATCACCGCCGGTGTCCTCGCAACCAACATCATCGCGCGCCTGCTGTTGCGCGGCAGTCGATAGAGGAAGCTGAATGAGCGCCATGACAGGCGATGCCACGGGGCAGACGTCATCGTTCGGCGGCCTCACCAAGCCCGGTGAAGCTGCGCTGCATCAACCGCGGATCAGCATCCACGACCTTGATTTCTATTACGGCAGCAACCAGGCACTTAAGGCGATCACGCTCGATCTGCCCGATCGACAGGTCACCGCCCTGATCGGCCCCTCCGGCTGCGGCAAATCAACGTTGCTGCGCGTGCTCAACCGGATGTACGATCTCTATCCCGGCCAGCGCGCCACCGGCGAGGTGCTGATGGACCAGCAAAACATCATCGGCCCTGACGTGGACGTGAATGAACTGCGCTCACGTATCGGCATGGTGTTCCAGAAACCCACGCCATTTCCGGTGTCGATCGCCGAGAACATCGCCTTTGGCGTCCGCCTGCACGAACGGCTCTCCCGCGCGGCCTTGAACGAGCGCGTGGAATGGTCGCTGACCCGGGCCGCGCTCTGGAACGAGGTGAAAGATCGGTTGAATACGCCGGCGCTGGGGCTTTCCGGCGGGCAGCAGCAGCGTTTGTGCATCGCCCGCACCATTGCGGTGCGCCCTGAGGTGATCCTGCTCGATGAACCGACCAGCGCGCTCGATCCCATCAGCACCCTTCATATCGAGGAACTGATGGACGATCTGAAGCATGACTTCACCATCGTGCTGGTCACTCACAACATGCAGCAGGCGGCGCGCTGCGCTGACCAGGTAGCGTTCCTCTATCTCGGCGAACTGATCGAAGTCGCCAGCGCCGCGCAGATGTTTACCGCCCCGCGCGAGCGCCGTACCCAGGACTACATCACCGGCCGGTTCGGCTGATACAGGAGCGCAAATGCCCGACGAACCTCAGCACTTTGTCAGAAGCTTCGATCAGGAGCTCAAGCATCTGCGCGACATGATGACCGAGATGGGCGGCATCGTCGAAAACCAGGTTGCGCTCGCCTCCGCCGCGATCATCGAACGCGACGCTGACGCAGCGACCAAAGCCGTGGAAGCGGATCCCCGTGTCGATGCGCTGGAACGCGAAATAGAGCAGTTTGTCATCCGCATGCTGGCGCTCCGCCAACCCGTGGCCGGCGATTTGCGACAGGTCGTGGCTGCACTGAAAATGACCGATGATCTTGAACGGATCGGGGACTATGCCGCCAATGTTGCCAAGCGCAGCATTGTGCTGGCCGAGTTCACCATGCCGTATAGTCTCGCCGGACTGGCACATATGGTACGACTGGTGCAGGAGAATCTGAAGCTCACCATCGACGCTATCGGCGAAAGCGACGCCGACAAGGCGATGCAGGTCTGGCGATCCGACCTGATGATCGATGATCTGTACACAGTAATCTTCCGCGAGCTGATCACCTACATGATGGAGGACCCACGCAACATCACGCCGTGCACGCATCTGCTGTTTGTTGCAAAGAACCTGGAGCGCATCGGCGACCACGCAACCAATATTGCCGAAATCATCTACTACGCCGTGAAAGGCGAATCATTGCCCGACGCGCGGCCGAAGGGGGATTCCTCCGCCTACGCGGTGATTCGCCCGCGCGAATAGAAGGCAGCACCGGACCATGGCAAAGCCACTGATCCTGGTCGTGGAGGACGACGCCGCGCTGGCCACCATGCTGCGGTACAATCTTGAGAAGGAAGCGTTTCGCGTCGATGAAGCGACCGATGGGCCAGAGGCTATAACCCGTATCTCCGAAACCACGCCCGATCTCGTGCTGCTCGATTGGATGCTGCCGGTCATGTCGGGACTGGAAGTGTGTCGGCAGATTCGCCGTCGCCCCGACACCCGCCATCTGCCGGTCATCATGGTGACCGCGCGGGTGGAGGACCAGGATGCGGTCCGTGGTCTGAATACCGGCGCCGACGACTATATCACCAAGCCGTTCAGTATCGATGCGCTGCTGGCCCGCATCCGCGCGCTGCTGCGGCGAGCCAACCCGGTCGCGACGCAAGGCCAGCTGTCGTTTCACGACATCGTCATGGAGCTCGCGAGCCATCGTGTCGTTCGCAATGGCCGGCCGGTGCATCTGGGTCCGACCGAGTTCCGCCTGCTGGAATTCTTCCTGCGGCACCCAAGGCGCGTTTTTTCCCGCGAGGAGCTGCTGAATTCGGTCTGGGGCGCGGACATACACGTGGAACCCCGCACGGTGGACGTTCACATCCGCCGTCTGCGCAAGGCAATCAACGCCGAGAACGAGCTGGACATCGTCCGCACGGTCCGTTCCGCCGGCTACGCGCTGGATACCGAAGCGATTTAACCCGGTCAGTAGCTTCGCGGCAGACCGAGTACGTGCTCCGCGATATAGGACAGCACCAGATTCGTACTGATTGGCGCCACCTGATACAGCCGCGCTTCGCGGAACTTGCGCTCCACGTCGTATTCCTCCGCAAAACCGAACCCGCCATGCGTCTGAATGCAAGCTTCAGCGGCCGCCCAGGATGCATCGGCGGCGAGCATCTTCGCCATGTTTGCCTCTTCTCCACAGGGCAGATCGGCTTCGAACTTGCGGTAACCTTCATGCACCAGCAATTCGGCCGCGCGCATCTGCGCATACGCCCGGGCAATTGGGAACTGGATGCCCTGGTTCTGCCCGATCGGGCGATTGAACACCCGCCGCTGTTTCGCATAGGAGGTCGATTTCGTGGTGAACCACTTGGCATCGCCAATGCTTTCGGCAGCAATCAGCAGCCGCTCGGCGTTCATGCCGTCCAGGATGTAACGGAAACCCTTGCCTTCCTCCCCGACCAGATTAGTGGCCGGCACCACCATGTTGTCGAAGAATATCTCCGTGGAATTATGATTCATCATGGTGCGGATCGGGCGGATGATCATGCCGTGGCCGATTGCCTCGCGCATGTCGACGATGAAGGTTGAAAGTCCGTCAGTGCGCGTTCGCACCTGGTCACGCTGGGTGGTGCGGGCCAGCAGCAGCATCAGATCGGAATGTTCGGCCCGGCTGGTCCAGACCTTCTGTCCATTGACGATGTAGCGGTCACCTTCTCGCCGGGCGAAGGTGCGCAGGGCGGTGGTGTCGGTGCCCGATGTGGGTTCTGTTACGCCAAACGCCTGCAGTCGCAACTCGCCAGTAGCAATCTTTGGCAGGTAATCCCGCTTCTGCTGCACCGATCCGTGCCGCAGGATCGTGCCCATGATGTACATCTGCGCGTGGCAGGCGGCGCCGTTGCAGCCCTCGGTATGGATGGTTTCCAGGATTGCGCCGGCGGCCGACAACGGCAGCCCGGCACCGCCGTACTCTTCCGGGATCAATGCCGCCAGGTATCCGGCCTCAGTCAGCGCCTGAACGAATTCCGTGGGATATGTGCGGGCGGCATCGAGCTTGCGCCAGTACTCGCCGGGAAAGCGGGTGCAGAGCTTGCGCACTTCATCGCGAATTTCGGTGTGCTGGGCGGCCGGGGCATCTGCGTCCATGGGCTCCTCCGCGCTTTGGGTAAGCCGGGCGGTCCAAAATTGCCAGTCGCAGCAGCCTCCGTGGCTGGCAAGCCAGGAACTCGGGTCGTATATCGCGAGGCAATGAAGACCCGGAGCCTCGATTTCAGGAGGGTTGCCCATGGACCACAACCGCACGCACCGCTTGGAAAAGGACGCTCTTGGCGACGTGCCGGTTCCGGCCGAACATCTCTGGGGCGCGCAGACGCAGCGGTCGTGTTTGAACTTCCAGATCGGCGTCGAGCGGTTCCAATGGGGGCGGCCGGTAATCCGCGCACTGGGGTTGCTGAAGAAATGCGCGGCAATGGCAAATGCCGAACTCGGACATTTGCCGAAACACAAGGCTGAGCTGATCGTCCGTGCGGCGCAGGAGGTTATCGACGGCGCGCTCGACGACGAGTTTCCGCTCGTGGTCTTCCAGACCGGCTCGGGCACGCAGACCAACATGAATGCCAATGAAGTGATCGCCAATCGCGCGATCCAACTTGCCGGCGGCGTGATCGGATCGAAAACACCCGTGCATCCGAACGATGACGTGAATCTTAGCCAGTCCTCTAACGATACGTTTCCGACCGTGATGCACATCGCTGCCGTCGAGCAGCTTCAGGACGAAATGTTGCCGGCTGTCAGAACCTTGCGCGACACGTTGGCGGCCAAATCCGCGGCGTTTCAGTCGATCGTGATGGTTGGGCGGACACATCTGCAGGATGCCACGCCGGTGACCTTGGGCCAGGTGTTTTCCGGCTGGACCGGGCAACTCGACCATGCGATCGGCGGGGTCGAACATGCGATCAGCGGACTGCTGCCGCTGGCGATCGGCGGCACTGCCGTTGGCACCGGGCTGAACGCCGATCCCCGTTTCGGCGATCTGGTGGCCCGAAAGCTGACCGAGGAAACCGGAAATCCGTTCGTGTCCGCGCCCAACAAGTTCGCGGCATTGTCCGCCGATGACGCGCTGGTCGATGCCAGCGCAGCGCTACGCACCCTGGCTGGCGCGCTGATGAAGATCGCCAATGACGTTCGCCTCTATGCGTGCGGGCCGCGTGCGGGAATCGGAGAATTGCGACTTCCCGAGAACGAACCGGGATCCTCCATTATGCCGGGCAAGATCAATCCTACCCAGTGCGAGGCCCTCACCATGGTCGCGGTGCAGGTGTTCGGCAACGACCATGCTGTGGCGTTCGCCGGATCCCAGGGACAGTTTCAGTTGAATGTATACAAGCCGGTCATCCTTCACAACGTGCTGGAGTCGGCGGAGCTGCTGGCACATTCCTGCATATCGTTCGATCAGAATTGTGCCCGCGGAATCCAGCCGGACGAAAAGCGGATCAAGCAGCACCTTGACGAGTCGTTGATGCTGGTAACTGCGCTCAATCCGCACATTGGTTACGAGAATGCGGCGAAGATTTCATTAAAGGCGTACCACGAAGACATCAGCCTGCGCGAAGCGGCGTTGAAGCTTGGCCTGGTCACCGCGGAACAGTTCGATGAATGGGTGCGGCCGGCGGACATGACGCATCCGATGCCCCCAGGCGCGACCTGATCAGATACAGCAGTTTCCGGCAGACGTCCGCCTGTGCGATGCTCATCCGCTTGGCAGAAGGATCGCGCGCAATGATCACCCTTTACGGCATGGCCAGCCCGGTCGCCTAGTCCGATGCCACAGCATTCCTGGCAACGGGCCGTCTATGCCGCGCTCAAGGCCGCCCACATCACGCAACTCGCCTACGTGCCGGACGCCGGCCACGCCCATCTGATAACGGCTGCCCAGGCCGACCCGAACATGCGCGACGTGGTCCTGACCACAGAAGAAGAAGGGATCGCCCTGGCCGCCGGCGCCTGGCTCGGCGGCCAGCGCGCGGTGCTGCTGATGCAGTCTTCCGGTGTCGGCAATTGCATCAACATGCTGTCGCTGCCGGTGAATTGCCGCATGCCCTTCCTGACGCTGGTGACCATGCGCGGCGAGTGGGGCGAGTTCAATCCGTGGCAGGTGCCGATGGGCGCGGCCACCCCGCACGTGCTCGCGGCGGCCGGTGTGCATGTGCATCGTGCCGACCGCCCGGACGAGGCCGCCGACACCGTCGCGGCGGCCGCCGCCCTCGCCTTCGACAGCGCGGTTTCCGTGGCAGTGCTGTTAGGACAACGCCTGATTGGGACCAAGGTGTTCGTCGAATGAGAAATGAAGGCACTCTCGACCGGCGCGCGGTCGTCGCCGCCCTGTTGCAGGATCCCGGCGATTTGCTGGTGGTCACCGGCTTGGGCGCGGCCACCTACGATGCCGGCGCGACCGGCGACCGGCCGCTGAACTTCTATCTTTGGGGGGCGATGGGCGGCGCCGCCATGATCGGGCTGGGCTTGGCGCTCGCGCAACCCGACCGCCGCGTCTTGGTGCTGACGGGCGACGGCGAGATGCTGATGGGCATCGGGTCGCTCGCCACGATCGCCGCCGCCGGCGCCCCTAATCTGGCGATCGCCGTGCTCGACAACGCGCAATTCGGAGAAACCGGCGCGCAGGCCAGCCACACCGCCGGCGCGACCGATCTGGCGGCGGTCGCCGCCGCGTGCGGCTGGAGCGAAACGGTCACGGCCCGAAGCATGGACGAGGTCGAACTGCTGCGCTCCCGCCTGAGGCATCAGGCCGTGTTCGCCGTGGTCAAGATCTCGCCGGCCGAGGTGCCGCGTTACCTGCCCCCGCGCGACGGTGCATACTTGGCGGATCGGTTCCGTCGGGCGCTCGGCGTGCAGCTGTCCTGATCCGCATGTTTCAACATGTAACCCGGCCAATTCGGCCGCATTTGGGGCTGGCATAAGGGGCCCGCTTGCCCGAGAATGCATCTCGGCTGGCGTCACGCTGGATTGACGTTTACCAAAGGCACGGAAGGTCAGAGGAACCAGTGGTGAAAGCGCTGTCGTCGCGCGCAGCGTGGGGTTTCGGGCTTGTGCTGGCCCTGATCGTCGGCGCCGTTGGGGCTGACATGATCTGGCCATCTCGTCCGTCAGCGGCCCAGTCCCCCGCGCCGGCAATCCCTTCGGCCGTCCCGGTCACCACCGCCCGCGCAATGCGCCGGGATTTCCCGGTCTATTTCACCGGCCTCGGCGCCGCCCAGGCGCTCAATTCGGTCCTGGTCCGCTCCCGGGTCGATGGCACTTTGATGCAGGTGCCGGTCACCGAAGGGCAGGAGGTCAAGAAGGGCGACGTGATCGCCGTAATCGATCCGCGTCCGTTCCAGGCGACCCTCGATCAGGTAATGGCGAAGAAGGGTCAGGACGAAGCGCAACTCGCCAACGCCAAGCGGGACGTGGCCCGCACCACATCACTGGTGAAGCAGGACTATGCGTCGCATCAGCTACTGGACACGCAACAAAGTCAGGTGGAGCAGCTCACCGCGCAGCTTGCCGGGGATCAGGCGCTGATCGAATCCGCCCAGCTCAATCTCAGTTACTGCTACATCACCTCGCCGATCGATGGCCGGGTCGGGCTGCGTCAGGTAGACCCAGGCAACCTGATCCACGCCTCGGATTCCACGGGAATTGTAACGATCACCCAGATCAGGCCGATCGCGGTCACCTTCACCCTGCCACAGGCGGACCTGCCGAAAATCGGTGCCGCCATGGCTCACGCCAAGCTGCCGGTCCGCGCGCTGGCGCCCGACGGAAAAACCCCACTCGGCCGGGGCGAGCTGCTGACCATCGACAACTCGATCGACGCCAGCACCGGGACCATCAAGCTGAAAGCCGTGTTTCCGAATGCCGAGGACCAGCTCTGGCCGGGGCAGTTCATCAACGCCAACCTGCTGGTCAGCACCGAACAGAACGTGCTTACGATTCCCTCGATCGCCGTTCAACATGGTCCGAGCGGTCTGTTCGCATTCATCGTCAAGCCGGATGGTACCGCGGCCCGGCAGTCGATCAGCATAAGTGCCGACAATGGCCAGATCGCCATCATCGAAAAGGGGATCGCCGAGGGCGATGAGGTCATAACGGAGGGGCAGTCGCGTCTCCAGGACGGTACCCGGGTTGCCACAACCCCGGCATCGCCGCAGGCTCTGGCAAGCTCGGGCAGTTGAGACTGCGGGAAAACAGGACGCCGGAATGAGCATTTCCACGCCCTTCATTCGCCGTCCGGTCGGAACATCCCTGATCATGGCCGCGTTGGTGCTGATCGGTCTGGCGGCCTATCCGTTGTTGCCGGTCGCGCCGCTGCCGCGGGTGGACTTCCCCACCATTCTTGTGAACGCAAAATTCCCTGGGGCCAGCCCCGAAACCATGGCGAGTACGGTGGCGCAGCCGCTGGAACGCGAATTCGCGCAAATTCCCGGTGTTGCGCAGATGACGTCGGTCAGCGTCAACGGCCAGTCGCAGATCGTTCTGCAATTCGAGCTGGATCGGAGTATCGACGCCGCCGCCGGCGACGTACAGGCGAAGATCAACGCCGCCAGTGGTCAGTTGCCGAAAAACCTACCCTCCTCACCGACGTACTGGAAGGTCAATCCGTCGGACAGTCCGATTCTGATCATGTCGGTGCAATCCGATGATGTGCCGCTGATCCAGGTGGACGATTATGCCGACAGCATCCTCAGCCAGCAGATCTCGCAAATCGCCGGCGTGGGGCAGGTCTATATCGGGGGTGAACAGAAGCGCGCCGTACGCGTGCAGGTAGATCCGGCAAAACTGGCCGCAATGGGCATGACGTTGGAAGACGTGCGATTCGCGCTGGTCAACGCAACCGTCAACTCACCAAAGGGCGTGATCGACGGCGAACACCGCCAGTACACCATCTACGACAACGACCAGCTTTCGAAAGCATCCGAGTTCGACGATGTCATTCTCGCCTACAGGAACGGCGCGCCAATCCGCGTGCGCGACATCGGCACTGCAGTCGACGGACCAGAGAACAACACCCTGGCCGCCTGGCAGAACGGCAAGCGCGGCATCATCCTGCTGGTGTTCAAGCAACCGGGCGCCAACGTGATCGATACGGTGGAACGCATCAAGCAGGCGCTGCCGCGGCTTGAAGCGTCACTACCGCCCTCGGTCCACGTCAACATCATGATGGACCGGACGCTCACCATCCGAGCTTCCGTATCCGACGTGCAGTTCACGCTGATGCTGGCGGTCGGCCTGGTCACGATGGTGATCTTCCTGTTCCTGCGCAGCTTCTGGGCCACCGTGATCCCCGCCATAACCGTTCCGGTGGCGCTGATCTGCACATTTGCGGCCATGTTCCTGCTCGGCTACAGCCTGGACAATCTGTCGCTGATGGCGTTGACCATCGCCGTCGGTTTCGTCGTGGACGACGCGATCGTCATGCTGGAGAACATCTTCCGCCACGTCGAGGAAGGCATGAAGCCGATGGACGCCGCCCTGAAGGGGGCCGGCGAGATAGGTTTCACTATCGTATCTATCAGCTTGTCGCTGGTCGCTGTCTTCATCCCGCTGCTGCTGATGGGCGGCATTGTCGGCCGACTGTTCCGTGAATTCGCCATGACCGTGACCGCCGCGGTGCTGGTCTCCGCCTTCGTGTCGCTGACGCTGACGCCGATGATGTGTTCCCGCTTCCTGCGCCATCATGAAGGTCGTCACAGCCTGCCGTATCGGATGATCGAGGCGTTCTTTGTCGGCCTGTTGGCCGGATATCGACGTACGCTTGATATTGCCCTGCGCCATCGCTTCATCACCCTGCTCACGTTCCTCGCCACCGCTTCATTGACCGTGTTGCTCTACATCCAGATCCCGAAGGGATTCTTCCCAGCGCAGGACACAGGTGTGGTCTTTGGCGTCACCGAAGGCGCTGAAGATGTGTCGTTCAAAGAGATGTCGCGCATCGAGGCCAAGCTGGATGCGATCATCGCTGCCGATCCCGATGTGGCGGCCTATGGCGCCACCGTCGGATCCGGCATCGGCAGCCAGACGGTCAATAACGGGCGAATCTATATTGCGCTGAAGCCATGGGACGAGCGCGTGGGCGGCTCGGCGCAAGACTTCATCAACCGCATCCGCCCCAAAGTCAATGCGGTGCAGGGCGGCCGACTGTTCCTTCAAGCATCACAGGATATCCGGGTCGGCGGGCGGCTGTCGAAAACCGAATTCCAGTATACCCTGCAGGATGCCGACCTGCACGAACTCTACGAATGGGCGCCGAAAGTTCTCGAGAAGCTGCAACACTTGCCGATGCTGCGCGATGTTACCACCGACCAGCAAATGGCCGGGCTGACAACGACGCTGACCATCGACCGCGACCAGGCAGCGCGCTTCGGCATCCAGCCCCAGGTGATCGACGATACCCTGTATGACGCGTTCGGACAGCGCCAGATCACCCAGTATTTCACGCAGATCAATTCGTATCACCTGATCCTGGAGGTGACACCAGGCCTTGCCAGCGATGTCGAGACGCTGAAGAAGCTCTACGTGCGTTCTTCCACGGGTGCGACAGTGCCGCTGTCAGCATTTGTGAAATGGACGACTGTCCCGGTGCAGCCGTTGTCGATCAGCCACCAGAGCCAGTTTCCGGCCGTGACGATTTCGTTCAATCTCGCCAAGGGAGCAGCTCTTGGCCAAGCGGTCGATGCAATCAATGCTGCGATGAACCAGATGCGCGTGCCTATCTCGGTGCAGGGAACGTTCCAGGGAACCGCTCAGGCGTTCCAGTCTTCGCTTGCCAGCCAGCCATACCTGATCGCGGCCGCCGTGATCACCGTGTACATCATCCTGGGTGTTCTGTACGAAAGCTACATCTTGCCGCTGACGATCCTGTCAACGCTGCCATCAGCCGGCGTCGGCGCGCTGTTGATCCTGATGCTGGCAGGATACGACCTTTCGGTGATCGCGCTGATCGGCATCATCCTGCTGATCGGCATCGTCAAAAAGAACGGTATCATGATGGTGGACTTCGCCATCACAGCGGAACGCCGCGACGGACTGACACCGCTGGAGGCGATCCGTCAAGCGTGTCTGCTGCGGTTCCGACCGATCCTGATGACCACCATGGCCGCGATGCTGACCGGCCTACCACTGATGCTGGGCCACGGTGCGGGATCAGAGCTTCGCCGGCCGCTCGGATTCGCAATGGTGGGTGGGCTCGCGCTGTCGCAAGTCCTGACGCTGTACACCACGCCGGTGATCTATTTGTACCTCGACCGGTTCCAGCACTGGCTTGCGCCACGCCGGCACCGCATGCCCGCATTGGCGGCAAAGATGGGCGCCACAGGGGATTGATCGTGCCGCCCGTCGCCGGCCCCACCGCCAGTTCGGTGCTGAACGCGACCGCCTTGCCGGGTTTTCTCTACACCTCGGCCGCCGTGTTTCAGGCCGAGATGGAGCACATCCATCTCCGCACGTGGTTCTTCGTCGGCCTTGCCAGTGAACTCCCGATACCAGGAGACTACCTTACGGTCGAAACCATCGGCGGTCCGGCCATCCTGCTGCGCGACCAGGCCGGCGAGTTGCGCGCCTTCGCCAATTGCTGCCGTCACCGCGGGTCGCTGTTGCTGTCCGGCCGCGGCCATATCCGCGCGATCCGCTGCCCGTATCACGCCTGGACCTATCGGCTCGACGGTTCACTTCTCGCCGCGCCCGCAATGGAGCGGACCGAGGACTTCGACAAGCGGGCGCACGCACTGGCGCCGATCCGGCTGGAAACGTGGGATGGACTCATATTCCTGAATTACGACCAATCCTCCCCGCCACTTCTGAAGCAGCTCGGTGATCTGCCGGAAAAGCTTGGTTGCTACCGCTTCAGCGACATGACCTGTACCTGGCGGCATGAGATCGAGTGTCGTTGCAACTGGAAGATGCTGGTCGAGAACGCACTCGAGGCGTATCACACCGGCACGGTGCATGCGGCCAGCGTCGGACCGCAGCGCGAGGCCGTGATCCCAACCCGCGGCGACTGGGTCTGCCTGCAGGTCCTCAGCGACACCAGCATTGCCGTCCTGGCCGATCAACCGCCGTTTCCGCCAATTGAAGGGCTGAGCACGGAGGCGCAACGCGGTACCTATTTCACCATGATGCTGCCCACGACCCAGCTTGCCTGCGCGCAGGATTGCATGTGGTGGCTTGCCATGCGGCCGGTAGCGCCGGACCGGACCGTATTGTCGCTCGGGGGCTGCTTCCCGAAATCCACAGTGGCGCGATCCGGCTTTGCCGAGGATGCCGCCGCCTACTACCGCCGCTGGCGCCGTGTCGCCGAAGAAGATGTCGGCATACTTGAACACCAGCAGCACGGTTTCTCGTCGGTCCTGTACCAACCTGGTCGGCTGTCCTGGCGTGACGAACTCGCACATGCCGTGCATCGATGGGTGCTGACACGGCTTCCCCAATCGCTTCATCGCGAAGCGACCGGCGGGCTGACGTAACCGCCGCTTGCCCCTATACCAGCGCGTCGAAGCCGCTGGACAAGGAGCCGGGATGGCCACGCGCCCGAAAATCCGTCGCCGCCGCCGCACCAAGATCATCGCCACACTCGGTCCCGCCAGTTCCTCCCCGGAAGTGCTGGCCCGGCTGTTTCAAGCCGGCGCCGACGTATTCCGGCTGAATTTCAGCCATGGCACGCACGACGATCATGCGGCTCGCTTCGCCATGATCCGCGAATTGGAAGACCGGTTCGATCGGCCGATCGGCATACTGGCCGACGTGCAGGGCCCCAAACTGCGTGTCGGACGATTTGGCGGCGGACGCGTGCACCTGCAAACCGGACAATCGTTTCGATTGGACCTGAACCCCACACCGGGTAACGCCAGCCGCGTCAATCTGCCGCATCCAGAAATCATCACGGCAGCCTCGATCGGCTGCACCTTGCTGCTGGACGATGGCAAGCTGCGGCTCCGCGTCGCCCGCAAGCGCGAGGACGCATTGGAAACGGAAGTCGTCGTCGGCGGACCGCTGTCCGACCGGAAGGGCGTCAACGTGCCGGATGTGGTGCTGCCGATCCCGGCGCTCACCGAAAAGGACCGCGCGGACCTGGCTTTCGCTCTGCAGCACGGCGCCAACTATATCGGCCTGTCATTCGTGCAGCGACCCGAGGATGTGGCCGAAGCCAGACGCATCGCCGGCGATCGCGCCTGGATCATGACCAAGATGGAGAAACCGCAGGCGGTCGAAAACCTCGATGAAATCCTCCGCCTCTCCGACGCTGTGATGGTTGCGCGCGGCGACCTCGGGGTGGAGCTGCCGCCCGAGGAAGTGCCGCTGATCCAGAAGCGTATCGTGCGCGCGGCACGCCAGCTCGGGCGCCCCGTGGTGGTGGCGACGCAGATGCTGGAAAGCATGATCAGCGCCCCCGCCCCCACCCGGGCTGAAGCCTCCGACGTAGCCACCGC